>NZ_PGUB01000124.1:0-11379 GCF_002924285.1 Aquimarina sp. I32.4
AGAGAAGTGGGTCTCTGATATTACCTATATCAAAGTGGCAGGTCAATGGAACTACTTGACTATAATTATGGATCTAGCAGATAGAAAAATACTGGCATGGACATTAAGTGAAGATATGACTACAGAAAACACCATCTACAAAACTTGGATAAAAGCTAAAAATAGAAGGCAAATTACTGAAAATCATATATTTCACTCTGATAGAGGTGTGCAATATGCTTCACGTAAAATGAAGCTGATTTTTAATAAAAATAGTACCATCAAACAAAGTATGAGTAGAAAAGCAAACTGTTGGGATAATGCAGTAGTAGAATCATTGTTTAAAACCATTAAATACGAATGTACCAATAGATATAAATTCAAAAATTATCTTCAGGCATACTCTAAGATAGAAAACTATATCCAGTGGTACAATACACAAAGATTACATTCTTCTTTAGGATATAAAACTCCTCTAGAAGTAGAAATACAATATTGGAAAAATAATAAAAAAGTGGCTTGAGAAAATAGTCCCAAATTTATTAGGTAGTCCAAACCTCTTTCTTTGTAGCTAGTATCTAGTATTTAATTTTTTGTTTTGGTAGTGTCTTTTTTCTTTTTCTTTCCAAGAAAACCACCCAAAATGTTCTTAGCTGTATTCTTTAGGGTTTCTTCTGTATTGGTTGAATTGGATTTTGTAGAATCGGTTTTCTTTTTAGACCCTCCTAATAAACCTGTTAATGCTTCTTGACCTTTGCCAATAAGTTCGCCTTTTACTTTTTCTTTTTTTCTGTCAAGGATTTGTTGGCTCAGTTGTTTTACCGCCTGACCTGGATTCATATTGATTTTTGGGTTTTTGAAATTACCTGTTAGGCCTATTGGGATACCCACTGTCATGGCATTAGCTTCTTTATCATTGAGTTGAGAAATCAGACTACCAACTTCACTACCCAGATATTTGGCGGGGACATCTAGCTTGATATTGTAATCCATTTTTTGTTCAAAACTATGACTTCCTCCAGTTGTAATTTTTATTCCTTTTACATCAAATTCAAAAGGCTTTACATTAATTTTTCCATCATCAAAACTTAGATTTGTTTTGATATCTTTTAGGTTAAGCTGGTCTATTTCTATAAAATTAAGTTGATTGTCCAGATTAGATAAAAAGGGAGTTTTGGTAGTAGATACTTGCGCATTAAGTATTTCTGCAAGTGCTTTGCCTTTTAGGGAGCTCAAAATAGGAATAAGACTCTCATTTAGACTACCGTTTAGGTTTATTTTTGTAGTAAGACTACCTGTAAGTGCTCTTGCAATAGGAGCAAGTCCTTTTATTAACTCTAGGTTGTTGAATGATTTTACGATATCAATCTTACTCAAATCTAGTGCCATATCAAAAGTTGGTACTTTGGCTTTGGTAGAAACGTTACCATTCAATGCCATTCCACCATCAAAAATAGTAGAAGTTACATTTTCTAGATAGGCAGTTTCATCTTTTATTTTTACAGTTCCTTTGGTATTCTGTAGTTCTAGATTATCGTAGTATACTTTTTTGGTAGCAAAGTTTAGTGTAGCATCCAAGAAAGAAGGGATTCTCATCGTTTCATCTTCTACAGTGCTTTTAGAACTAGCAACTTCTTCGGTAGTTTCTTGATCGCTAACCATAAAATCATCTACAGCAAACACATTAGAATTTACATCAAAATTTCCTTTCAAGTCTTGTTTTGCAAAGAGAAAACCCATCAAATTATTGATGGTTCCTTTTGCAGCAAGATCAGACCTACCTGTAGTAGCCTGCATATTGTCTAATGATATAGTTTGGGGATTAAAACTCACATTGGCAGTTTCAATCTTTATTTCATTAGGCGTATCAGGAGAAGCGTATGTAAATTTTGATATACTGGCCGTTCCTGAGCTTTTTATGTTTTGGTACTGTTCTTTCTCTAAGGACTGCATATCAAAATGCGTTTGTATATCAGCCTTTACAATCCCGTTTAGTTTTTGTTCTAGTTGCAAAGGGTATGCTTGATTCAGATTGGCTAAATTCAATGTTCCTTTTAGCATCATATCCACAATCATATTTTTGGTAAGATTCCGTAAACTTCCCTTGGCAGCAAAAGAATCTTGGTCTATCTTAAAGGTAAGGTTGCCTATTTTGATATACGTATCATCTACCAGTCCAGTCTCATTCATGATTTGAGTATCAATATTGATCTGTTGCACCCCTTTTGGCAAATCGGGATATTTGAATGATGCATTGTTTGATGCAATTCTGATATCCATTTTTGGGATATACGTATCATCAGACTTTCCTTTGATTTTCCCATTAATAGAAAAATCTCCACTCGTTTGTATTCCGTCTAGATTTTTAACATAAGCTTCAGGAATCACCGCAAGAAAATTTTTGAAATCAGAAGAAGGAGTTTTAAAACTTAGGTCTATATCTGTGAATTTTTCAGACAATTGTACATATCCAGCAAACTCTAGTGGTAATCGGTTAATTAATGCTTTGTTCTCTTTAAAGGAGTATCGTTGGTTTTTGAGATCTAATTCTAGTAGGGCATCCAGTTGTAGTTTATTCTTGTTTAAATATTTTGTACTGTCTAAACTAAAAGAGGCTTCTGTATGTGTATGTGTGTCCAAAATGATTTTATCTCCAGATACAGAGCCATCACCACTGTGATTAAGACCTGTCATTGCCAGCATGGTTTTGCTAACATCATCTTTGAATAAAATTTTACTATCATTAATTTCGTAATGATCCAGATCAAAAGTAAATGCACTACTTTCTTCTTCTGGTTCAGGATCAGAGGTTTCTTCTGATTTTTTAGCAATATCTACATTAGAATTTCCTTTTGCATCAGTTTTGATAGCAATATTGGCTTCGTCTATCTTTATTTTTTGAACATTGATAGGTTCAGAAGCTCCTTTGAATAATTCATTGACAGACATATCCAGAGCAATCTTTTTTGAATATGCCAGCGTATCCCCTTCAAAAGGCGCATAGTTTATGATAGAGAATTCATCGATTACTATAGATGCATGCGGAAAACTCCTTATCAGACTGATATCTAGATCAGCAAAATCTACCTTTGCGTTTACATGCTCATTTACCAGATAACGTACTTTATCCTGAATGGTGTCTTTGAATAAAAAAGGAATGGCAATAATAGCGATAATGAATAGTAATAAAAGAATGCCAAGGATTTTGAGGACTTTTTTCATGGGTTTTGAATTATTGTTGTTTGTTGCACAGATCTGTGTAGCTATAAATTCGTAATAAAAAGGTACTTAATTTTATATAAAACCCGATTTATGTATTAGAAAATCTATTACACTTTACAGGTTCTGCAAAAACGGACGTTACACTGCACTTTTTAATTTAACCGTAGCGATGCTATGCTAAAATTAAGAAAACACTCCTTTATTATTGTGCTTTCAAGCTTTATAACGAAGTTCTAATGCAGAAATCGGGATAAAATAACGATTTACAAAGATACGATGTTACTTTTTTTAAGTTAACTATTTGTTAGATTTTAAATTTCGAGCGCTAATTCATCTCCTTGTTTTAGCTTAAATCGTCTTCTTATTAGGTAAACACAGAGGTATAAGATAGGAGTATCTAATGCAGCAACAAGCACTTTAAATAAAAAGCCACTCAGTAATAAAACTCCAAAACGATCCCATTCTATTACTCCTGCAAAACATAATAAAAGAAGAACTGTAAATGTGTCTATGAATTGAGACGAAAATGTAGAAAAATTATTTCTTAACCAAAGGTGTTTTCCTTTGGTAACCTGTTTCCAGAAATGAAAAATTTGGATATCGATATATTGTGCAAAAAGGTAGGCCATCATTGAGGCAAATACTGCTACAACTGTTGCGCCAAATACCTGATTGAATATTGAGTCGTTTATTGGTGACCAAGCTGTTGCAGGGACTGCTGATGCTATAAATACAATAAGTAGAGAAAAGAACGAGGCAAAAATACCTGCGGTAACAATCTGATTGGCTTTTTTCTTACCAAAAATTTCACTAATAATATCGGTGATCAAAAAAGTAATTGGATAAGGGAGTATTCCTACAGAGATCTCAAAAGTATACATTCCTAAAAAATCCCAATAAAAGAATTTTTGAAAAATAAGATTAGATACTACAAGAGAGGAGATAAAAAGCGCACCCAAAATCAAATATATTTGATATGCTACTTTCTTGTCTTTTAAGCTGAGTGGTGGTTTATTCAAAACGATATTTCAGTTAGTGATCTTCTCACAAATATAATAAGAAGAAATAAAGCACATACTTTAGATTTATCAATTACTATATTTTGGTTTTTTTGTTAAAACAAAAGAAATCAGAGAAATAATCTTTGATGCTGTGTTTGTATTAGCAGGTGTGAGATTTTACTATCCTCCAAAATCAACATTGATTTTATGTTTTTCTGCATAAGACTTTGCTATCTTCATAAGAGTGGCTCTTTTGGTGTCATACTCAGAAAGAGAATTCTCTAGCTTTTGAATGGCTGCTTCTATTTGGTATGATGGAGCTTGTGAGTCTAAAAGTTTAGAAATATCGATATAATCTTTCTCACAAGTTGATTTTATAAATGTAAAAACATCAAGAGAAGCTGTTATCAAATCCTTAGTATCTGGAGTGACTTTTAGTGCTTTGATTTTATCTAGGTCTTCAGTGATCGTAGGGATTTTTAATGTTCTTACATGAGTTTCATAACTATCAACAGGTTTGTATTCTCCGTCTACGTTTCCATACAGCATATTTGAACTTTTTAATTGTTTCATGGAGTCAAAATCTTTTCCCCCTAATTCCAGATATTTATTAATATTTAAAGTTGTTCTGTCAAAATAATTTTCTGGGGTATCAAAATTGCAAGACTGTAAAGATGTGGCTAGAATAAGTAGTATAAGTGTTAGTCTACGTTTCATAAGATTGTTTTTGTTAAAAAATGAATCGTCAAAATCTCCACCATAAGTGAGGGTTTCAAAAAAATCAATAGCATCTATTTTCTTAAAATAATAAGAAACATGAAGGGACAAGTGCTCAAAATAAGGAGTTTAGTTGTACAAACTTCATTAGATGTTTTTATGAAAACATAAAATTAAAATTTAAAAGAAGATAATAGGATAAATGAAGGATTTTATTTTTATGATTATCTATTTCTTTAGTTATTTTTGCGCAACACTATATAAATAGTGGTATTAGTATATTACCAAACTATATAATTCTAATTCTTGAAAACATCTCACCTATTACATATTTCGCTGGGAAGCAATATAGGCAATCGCCTAGATTTTATTCAAAATGCTATTGATGAAATATATAAAAGAATAGGTGATGTGGTATCTGTATCGGGAGTATATCAAACACCAGCTTGGGGATTCAGTAGTGAAGATTTTTATAATTCTTGTATAGCTGTTCAAACTTTTCTTTCTACAGAAGAAGTGTTGCCTATCTTATTAGAGATAGAAGATATTTTGGGAAGAAAGAGAACTCAAGGAAAAGGGTATGAGGCAAGAACAATTGATCTGGATATTATTTTTTCATCAGAAGGTCATATCTCAACAAAAGAATTGATAGTTCCACATCCTGCTATGCAGGATAGGAAGTTTGTGTTGGAGCCATTAGCAGAAATTGCAGGGGATGTTGTGCATCCTAGATTAAAAAAAACAGTAAAAGAGCTGTTAGAGAATGTCTCAGATAACTCAAAAGTAAGCAGATTACTTGATGTAGTTATAAATCCTAAGGATCGATATAATTTATCTCATTTTCAATACCTCACTATAGAAGGTAATATTGGAGCTGGTAAAACAAGTTTAGCACAACTTATAGCCAAAGAATTTAATGCAAAACTTATTTTGGAGCGTTTTGCAGATAACCCTTTTTTGCCAAAGTTTTATGAAGATATGGAGCGGTATGCTTTTCCTCTAGAGATGTCTTTTCTGGCAGATCGCTATCAGCGATTACAGGATGATATTGCACAATTTGATTTGTTTAAGGATTTTGTAGTAAGCGATTATGATGTGTTTAAATCTTTGATTTTTGCAAAAGTGACCTTGCAGGAAGAAGAATTTGCGTTGTATAAAAAAGTATTTGATCTGATGTATAAAAACCTGACTAAGCCAGGGTTGTATGTGTATTTGTATCAAGATACAGAGCGATTATTAGAAAACATCAAAAAGAGAGGAAGAGAATATGAACAAAAAATTCCACCTGAATATCTGGATAAAATAAATAAAGGCTACCTGCAATTTATAAAATCTCAATCAGAATTTAATGTAAGGGTAGTAGATGTTTCTGAATTAGATTTTGTGGCTAATCGATCTGATTATATAGCTATTCTCAAAGAGATTTCTCGATAAAACTATACCCCTTTAATCTACAATAGTAGTGAGTTTATAATCATTGGTTTTTGAGCTGCTACAACAATATTTAGCTCTTTTTTTTGTTTTATCCTGTTAGTCTGTAGTTGGTTGTGATATTATGAGTACTATTTTTTTTCTTATTTTTAGCCTACCAACTTATATATAGATACCATGACACAAACATCGATTTCTAGACCTAATCTTATTGTAATATTGCGACTTTCTGCTTTTCTTATCTTTTTAGGAAGAGCCTACCAACATATTGTATGGGATGCACCATATAGAGCTTTCTTTTGGGATGAAGCAATGCTGAAAGGGGTTGTTGAATCCACATTTGGGATAACCTGGCATCATTATGTGACCAGCCTATCCGTTGGCAACGGGATCTCTTTATTTATAAAAATGATAGGTGTTTTCTATTTACTATGCGCTATTGCTACATTATGGATAAAACCGAATATGAAAAGATTGGGTAAATTCTTTTTGCTCGGCGGTAGTATTGCACTTTTTATATTGGCATTTTTGTACTGTAAGGAAAAGTTTTTTCACGTTGGGCAGTTTTTTGAGTATACTATTCAATTCATGTGTCCTGTATTACTTTATATGCTACTATTTACTACTATATCGTTAAAAAAAATACGATTTATAGCACTTATAGCCATTGCACTTACATTTAGTTGTCATGGTTTGTATGCTATAGGATACTATCCAAGGCCAGGAAGTTTTATTGATATGACATTAAATACTTTGTCAATTAATGAACCAAGTGCTCATTTATTGCTGAAAATAGCAGGAGTTCTTGATTTTGTAATAGCAATAGCAATTTTTATTCCCAGAATATCATATATAGCACTAGTATATGCATTTGTTTGGGGAGGTCTTACTGCAATAGCGCGTTTGACAGGACATTTTTATGTTGACTTTTTAGGCGATACTTTTAGCCAGTGGACATGGGAGGTGTTTATACGATTGCCACATGCTTTAATCCCTCTGTTTGTCATGGTTGTTGATCGCCCTAAGGTTTTCAAAAAAATATTTTCCAGAATACAAAAACCTAAAACCACGTACACTATAGATACCCCAGAACAAGCATAGTTTTAACTCTAAGCCAAAAAATGAATGAAGTTTACAAAGGATATGTGAACTTGAATTATTAGAGTTTATTATATAAATCCCAAACAACAAGACCAGCACTTACAGAAATATTAAGTGAATGTTTGGTGCCGTATTGAGGGATTTCTAGAACGGTATCGCTTTCTGATACAACTTGTTGTTGTACACCCTTTACTTCGTTGCCAAAAACGATAGCATATTTTTGATTGGGTTCAGTAGTAAATTCATTGAGCATAACTGCATTTTCAGCTTGTTCAATAGAAAGAATCTTTACATGCTGAGCTTGTAGGTTTTGTATCAATGCCAAGGTGTCGCTTTTATGCTCCCAATCTACAGTATCTGTAGCTCCCAATGCAGTTTTTTGAATGTCTTTATGAGGAGGGGTAGCAGTAATACCACAGAGATATATTTTTTCTATCAAAAATGCATCTGCAGTCCTGAACACAGATCCAATATTATTAAGACTTCGAATATTGTCAAGAATAATAATCAAAGGAGTCTTTTTTGAAGTCTTGAATTCTTCTACCGTTTTGCGATCCAGTTCGCTATTTTTGAGTTTTCTGTTCATTGAGGTTGACTAGGTTTCTTTTTGATTCAATGTTTTGATGTTATCAAAAAGAGATATAAAATAGTATTAAACCCGATAAAGGCTCAAATTTTGTTCAAATGTATCATTTTATTGTCAGTTATTAATTCTAAGATTACTTGATTTTCTTGCACAGAGTGATAAGAACTTGTAGGGACTAATTATTCTAAAACAAAATTGTGAATAAAATTGAATAACTCCTATTACTGATATTTCAAAAAAGATAGTAGAATAGCTACTTTAGCAGGATTCACAAAATTATACTTCATTGGCAGCAAAAGACGGAAAAAAGGTAACTCCATTAATGAAACAATACAATAGCATAAAGGCAAAGTATCCTGATGCGCTATTGTTATTTAGAGTAGGGGATTTTTATGAAACGTTTGGAAAAGATGCGATTAAGTCTGCTGCTATTTTGAATATTGTTCTGACCAAAAGAGGAAATGGTAGTGAGCAAGAAACAGCACTAGCAGGTTTTCCTCATCACTCTCTTAATACATACTTGCCAAAATTGGTAAAGGCAGGAGAGCGGGTTGCTATCTGTGATCAACTAGAAGACCCTAAGCAAACAAAAACTATTGTAAAACGAGGGGTAACAGAATTAGTAACTCCAGGAGTTGCCCTCAATGATGAGGTATTACAAAGCAAAACCAATAATTTTTTATGTGCTTTGCATTATGGTAAAAAAGGATTAGGCGTAGCATTTCTTGATGTTTCTACAGGTGAATTTCTTACAGCACAAGGTGATGTAGCTCATATAGATAAGTTACTTCAGAATTTCAACCCTAGTGAAGTTTTAATTTCTAAACCAAAAAAGAAAAATTTTCAAGAAGATTTTGGTACAGATTTTCATACCTTTTTTATAGAAGATTGGGTATTTAAACCTGATTATGCAGATGAGACTGTGAATACCCATTTCGGAACCAAAACATTAAAAGGCTTTGGGGTAGATCATTTGCAAGAAGGTGTTATTGCGGCAGGAGTGATTCTTCATTATTTAGGAGAAACCCAGCATCATAAATTACAACACATCACTACAATTCAACGTATTGCAGAGGATCAATATATTTGGATGGATCGATTTACAATTCGCAATCTCGAATTGTATCATGCCAATGCTGCAAAAGCAGTAACTCTATTAGATGTTATTGATAAGACGATTTCACCTATGGGAGGTCGTACATTAAAACGTTGGTTGGCTTTACCATTAAAAAATATTGCTGCAATCCAGCAACGTCATGAGGTAGTACAGTTCTTTTTGGATGATGCCATATTACATCAGAAAATTCAGCATCAGATAAAGCAGATAGGAGATATCGAGCGACTGATTTCAAAAGTAGCTACAGGTAAAGTAAATCCTAGAGAAGTCATTCAGCTCAAAAATTCTCTCGAAGCTATTGTGCCTATAAAAGCGCAAGCAACAAATAGTACTAATGAAGCATTGCGAGTAATAGGTGAAACTCTTAATGATTGTGAGTTATTGCGTAACAAAATCAAAGAAACACTTAATGAGGAGGCTCCTGTAAATGTATTAAAAGGAAATACAATTGCAGATGGATATCTTGATGAACTTGATGAGTTGCGATCTATTGCTTTTTCAGGAAAGGATTATCTGGATAAGATGTTGGAACGAGAAACGGAAGCTACTGGGATTACTTCTCTAAAAATAGCTTCGAATAACGTGTTTGGATATTATATAGAAGTAAGGAATACGCATAAAGATAAAGTGCCAGATACTTGGATACGCAAACAAACATTGGTAAGTGCAGAGCGATATATTACAGAAGAACTCAAAGAGTATGAGGCCAAGATTCTTGGGGCAGAAGAAAAGATTTTAGCGTTAGAGCAACAACTTTTTGCAGATCTTGTTGTTTGGATGCATGAATATATCAAACCTGTACAGCTCAATGCCACTTTGGTAGGGCAATTGGATTGTTTATGTTCTTTTGCTCAACTTGCAACAGAAAACCAATACGTGCGACCTCTGATTGATGAGACGTATGAGTTAAAGATTAAGAATGGTCGTCACCCAGTAATCGAAAAACAATTGCCTCCAGGAGAGCAGTATATAGCCAATGATGTATTGCTGGATCGAGATACCCAGCAAATAATAATGATTACGGGGCCTAATATGAGTGGGAAATCTGCTATATTAAGACAGACTGCGTTGATCGTATTATTGGCACAAATGGGATGTTTTGTTCCAGCAAAAGAAGCCAAAATAGGTGTTGTAGATAAAATATTTACCAGAGTAGGAGCAAGTGATAATATTTCTATGGGGGAGTCTACATTTATGGTAGAAATGAATGAAACGGCTAATATCTTGAATAATATATCAGACCGTAGTCTTGTGCTACTGGATGAAATAGGACGAGGAACCAGTACCTATGATGGTATTTCTATTGCTTGGGCGATTAGTGAATTTTTACATGAGCATCCTTCGCGTCCTAAAACCTTATTTGCGACCCATTATCACGAATTAAACGAAATGTGCGAGACCTTTGGTAGGATTAAAAATTATAATGTATCAATAAAAGAATTAAAAGATACGGTATTGTTTTTGAGAAAATTGGTTCCTGGAGGTAGTGAACATAGTTTTGGAATTCATGTAGCAAAAATGGCGGGAATGCCTCAGCAAGTATTGCATAGAGCAAATAAGATGCTTAAAAAACTAGAAAAATCACACAGTAGTGAAGAGCTTACAGATAAAATCAAAGGATTACAGGAAGATGATGAATTGCAGTTAAGCTTTTTTAATTTAGATGACCCTCTTCTCGAAGAGATTAAAGAAGAAATTCTGGATATTGATATTGATACTCTTACTCCAGTAGAAGCATTGATGAAATTAAATGAGATTAAACGTATGTTAACCAGGAAGAAAGCATCTCAGGTGTAATTTTTTTTATTCTTTTTTCAAAAAAGACTTTGGTATTTCTATAATTGTTTTAAATTTGCATCCGCAATAGCACATTACAACGTTCATAACATACTGCGAAAGTAGCTCAGGGGTAGAGCATCACCTTGCCAAGGTGAGGGTCGCGGGTTCAAATCCCGTCTTTCGCTCTGAGATAAAAATATACCAAGCTGAAGTGGTGGAATTGGTAGACACGTTGGACTTAAAATCCAATGTCCATTAGGACGTACGGGTTCAAGTCCCGTCTTCAGTACTTGACGGGACAACTCCTTATTTTTAGGTGTTGTCCCGTTTTTATTTGAGTTAAAATTATTTGATAATGAGGGGATTACCGCAAATAGTGAATTTACTCGATTGGTTCGATAACGGTCATTTTTGTAATCAAAGATGATTCCTTCTGGAAATACAAG
>NZ_PGUB01000125.1:0-11132 GCF_002924285.1 Aquimarina sp. I32.4
TCTAGGTAATTCCCTGTTTCCTTTGCCAGATTCAAGAAAGAAAATATCATCACTCTCTACAATACCTTCAAAACCATTAGGAACAGCCCCTTCAAAGGCACTTAATATCTTATGCCGCCAGTCAAATGAAGTTTGGAGACAGATACCTGTCTGTTCAGCACATTTCTTTATCGAATTGCCTAATAGCATATGGTACAAATAAACACTAAGCAAGTTCCCCTTTTTTAAACCAAAAGTAACTTTACCTGTAGTTTCCCTAAAATACTTCTTGCACGATTTACAAAAATAACGTTGCACACCATTAGCCTTGCCATTTGCACGGATATCGATGTCTTGACAATTAGGGCAATGTAGTGACTGGATTTGTTGCACCTCGGAATGAACAGTATACAAGTCAGGCTCTGAAGGATCGACCATAGATAATAGCTCCCTAATTACGGTCTCACGACCCAATTCATCTAGGCTTTTGAAAAATTCTGTGAAAGATTCTGGTACCATTTGCACTTGTTTTAAAACAAAGATAACTAGTTAAGTCGTATTATAGAATATAGCTTAAAAAAATTGAGCCACCAAAAAATATCAACTATTTAAAAGTGGCTCAATACATATTAACACTGCATCTATTTTACAGCTATAAGTCTATATATATACTATAGACCTATTTTTTGACAAATTTAATTATTTGAGTATCGCCTTTTTTGGTGCTTAACTTTACTACATAAGTTCCTTGACTTAATGTTTCTGTAGACAATTCAATCTTCCTTTTTTTACCTACATCATTTTTTGCAAGAACCATTGTTCCTTGTATATCAAAAACTTCTACTTTGATAATCGTAGCTTTGTTTTTATTTTCTATAGTAAGAAGGTTACTCACTGGGTTAGGAAACAATGCAATATTCGACTTTTCTATACTCTTAGTCTTTTCTGTATTTGCATCAAAAATAGGGTTACATCTACTTTGCTTGTATTCTACTTTTTTATCTTTGACTTCTATTTTCTTATAGTCTTTTACAAAAAATTGCTTAGCTATTTTAGCAATACAAGGTTGATGTTTTTTTACTTCTAGCTGCATTTCTTTTTGACAGAATGTATTTGTTTTACCTGTGGCTGTTGTTTCTACCAAATAAATATCTCGATCACCTGCCCCCAATGAGGTTGTATATCCTGTAAATGCATATCCTCTATCATAAACATCTTTTACAACCTCTAAGCCACTTTCGTCTTTGTTATCTCCATATTTAAATGCCCAAGTTGGAACTCCCCAACTATTTACCTGTAGCAATATTGCTTTATAAGATGTCGTTTTCTGGTGACCTACTATAGTATAAGAAGAGTTACCAGCAGAATCTACCGTTTCTTCTAATCCATACCCTTGCTCTGTTGCCTTTGTTCCATAAGTTTTTAGACCTAATAAACCGCCATTTCCATCTAAGTAAAGCATAAACACATCATACGAGTCATTTATCCCGAAACTATTTGTGTATCCTGTAAGCACATAATTACCTTGATTATTTTGTTTTACACAAGTAGCTTCATTTCTATATCCAACTGTAGGGTTCAATTGCTCAGGATACCCAAAAACTCTATCCCACTCTACGGATAAATCTGGTTTTAACTTAATCACAAAAATATCTGTAGGAGGATGCGCTATTGTTGTATTCACTCCACACCAATAATTGGTAGTAGAACCAGAAACAATATACCCTCCATCTTTGGTTTGCTCGATCCACAACCCTCTTTGGTTTCCTTCATTACCAATTACGGTCGCTGCTTTAAGGTTTCCAAAAAGATCTGTTTTTACTACATATACATTTGTTCCTGGTAACGAATTTGCATAACTATTTGTTTCTCCTACAAATATATATCCAGGCTGTCCTGTTACATCTCTATTATTTTGAATACAATGTGCTACATCGTATTCTTTTCCTCCATAAACCGTAGAAAAAACAGGAGTTCCATTAACATCTACTCCTTGCATATAGGCATCTCCCCCACCATGACCATAACTACGAGTTATTCCTGCTGCTACATATGCAACTGGATTATTAGGACTAAAATGTGTAGATTGTCTTACTGAATTAAAAAACTCATAATCCTGCCCCCCATAAACATGAGACCATACTTGATTTCCTGCAAGATTTGTTTTGACCAAGGTAGCATCCAAATTTCCTATATAGCCTCTAGAAGAATATCCTGCTACAAGATATCCTTTTTCAACCTCACGTAATTGTGTAAGGGATTTACCTAGTTCTGTTTTTGCGGTTCCAAACGAATGTTGGAATTGTGAAAAGCTCATGCTTACTATAAAGCAAAAAGCTATGCTACTAAAAACTGTTTTCATATGATTTGTATAAATGGTTAATAAATATTTTTAAGCACTATACTTATTTATCGTAATTATAACTCATAACACATCAATTCTTTAAGACTTTATCAAAGGTCAATCGAGTAAGAATAATTATTGATTAACACATCTATAATCCTTTACTAATTTACAAAACAAGTAGATGAATATCAAGCGGTTACACCTTTAAAAAACAAAGGAAAAAACTTGTTATTTATTGAGGTTTAGTATACAAGATTCAATGATTTTACTTCCTTGCCATTCGGTATCCCTTATTTATACAATAGAACTTAATTTTCCTCAATCTTGTTCAGTAAAAAAATAATGAAAAAAAATATCTCAGTTTCAAAAAGCGTGACTACTATGATGTATCATTGCCCTATAGTTATCTATAGGGGCTTTGAGAATTAAATCAAATAAGAGTAGTATTTATGTAATGATGGGATAAAAATGATCATAAATAATTATATCTCTAGCCCCTTGGTAACGCTATAGTAAACTACTAATAATTGGGATCATAAAATTAAAGAAGACCGTTTATTTATGAATAAACAGCCTTCTTTCCTTAACAAAAAACCCTAAAGATTTTGAAAATATTAAAATATACTCAAAAACAAGTCATGCGGGTATTTTTTATATTCTTGGTAAATCTCCTTCTCCTTTTAGTGGTAAATTAGAACTTCCCATTAGGTAGGCATCTACATGGTGTGCAGCCTGTCTACCCTCTGCAATTGCCCATACAATCAAGGATTGCCCTCTGCGGGTATCTCCTGCGGCAAAAACACCTTTTACATTGGTTGCATAGTTATCTGCAGTAGCTTTGATATTGGTTCTGACATCCATATCTATCCCTAACTGCTCTGCAATAGTAGGCTCAGACCCAGTAAATCCTAATGCTAATAAAGCCAATTCACATTTCCATTCTTTTTCGGTACCAGAAATTTCATTCAATGTAAAACGTCCATTTTCTTTTACCCATTCTACCTCGGTAGTAATGATCCCTTGCAAATTCCCTCCTTCATCCCCTAGAAACTCCTTGGTTGATATACTCCAGTTACGCTCTACTCCTTCTTGGTGAGAAGTACTAGTTCGCAAACGCATTGGCCAAAAAGGCCATGGTTGATTTTGTGGTCGCTCTAGCGTTCCTTTTCCCATAATCTCAAAATTTGTAACAGAAGTTGCTCCATGTCGTATAGATGTACCTATACAATCTGATCCTGTATCTCCCCCTCCGATTACAATAACATTTTTATCGGTAGCCATTATTTCTTCTCCCAAATCCTTAACACCATCTACTCTACGATTATTTTGTGGTAAAAAATCCATCGCCTGTACTACTCCTTTGAGTTCAGCACCCTTGATTGGAAGATTACGACGAACAGTGGCTCCTGTGCATAATACAACTGCATCAAAACCTTTTTTTAGTTCATCTGCCAAGATATCTTTTCCTATATGAACTCCTGTTCTGAATATAATTCCTTCTTCTTCTAAAACTGCTGCTCTACGATCAATCACTTGTTTTTCCATCTTAAAATCTGGAATACCATATCGTAATAACCCTCCTACTTTTTCATCTCTTTCAAAAACAGTTACCAAATGTCCTGCACGATTTAATTGTTGTGCCGTAGCTAATCCGGCAGGCCCTGATCCAATTACTGCTACCTCTTTACCCGTTCTTTCCTTAGGAGTATTTGCTTTTACCCATCCGTTTTCAAAAGCTTGTTCTACAATATTCTTTTCTATATTCTCTATGGTAATTGGGTTTTCATTGATTCCCAATACACAGGCTTCTTCACAAGGTGCAGGACATAATCTTCCTGTAAATTCAGGAAAATTATTGGTAGAATGCAATATATATGCTGCTTTTTCCCATTTACCACGATACACGGCATCATTAAAATCAGGAATCAAATTACCTAGCGGGCATCCACTATGGCAAAAAGGAATCCCACAATCCATACAACGTGCTCCTTGGTCTTCGAGTTTTTTATCTGGCATTTTTACCGTAAACTCTTTATATCCTTTCACACGATCTTTAACAGGTTGATACTGTTCTGTTTCTCTTTCAAATTCTAAAAATCCAGTTGTCTTTCCCATGGTCGATATCGTTTTTATGCTTGTGCTAATTTTTCTTCTTCTAATCGTATTAATGCCTGCTTGTATTCTTCTGGGAGAATTTTAATAAACTTTGGCAATTCACTTTCCCAATTTTCCAAAATTCTTTGTGCCAAAGGGCTTAATGTGGCATTATAATGATTCTCAATTAGCGTTCTCAATGCATTAATATCTTTTTGCTCGTCTACAGGATCTAGATTAAGCGCTTCAGCATTACAATGTGCTTCAAACGTTTTTTCTTTATCATAGATATATGCAATACCTCCAGACATTCCTGCTCCAAAATTACGTCCAACTTCTCCTAGAATAACAGCTATACCTCCTGTCATATACTCACATCCATGATCACCTATTCCTTCTACAACGGCTATTGCTCCTGAGTTACGCACGCAGAATCGTTCTCCTGCTTTACCATTAATGTATACCTCTCCTGCGGTAGCTCCATATAAAGTTACATTACCTGTAATCACATTTTTTTCAGGAATAATCGTAGATTCTTCAGGTACTTTAATGATCACTTTTGCTCCTGACAATCCTTTTCCTAGATAATCATTGGTATTACCATTGACTACCATGGTAAGTCCCTTGGTTGCAAACGCCCCAAAACTTTGTCCTGCTGCTCCTGTAAAATTGAGTTTTAATGTGTTCTCTGGTAATCCCTGAGCTCCATATATTTTAGAGATTTCATTACTTAATATTGCCCCAACTGCTCTATCTGTATTTACGATATCAAAATCTAGGGCTGTTCTTTCTTTACGGAATAATGCTGGGTGTGCTTTTTCTATGATTTTAAAATCTATGGATTTTTCTAACCCATGATCTTGTTTTTCTGTATTATATATTGATCTGCCCTCTGGGGTTTCTACTTGATGTAAAACGGGGGTTAGATCTATTCCTGCTGCTTTATAATGATTGATTGCTTTTTTATGATTCAGCTTACTTACCTGCCCTATCATCTCATTGATAGTTCTAAACCCAAGTTGCGCCATGATTTCTCTCAATTCTTGAGCTACGAAATACATATAATTTACGACATGTTCTGGTTTGCCTTTGAATTTTTTACGCAATTCTGGATTTTGGGTAGCAATACCAACGGGACAGGTATTAAGATGACATACACGCATCATTACACATCCTGAAGCTACTAGTGGTGCTGTAGCAAATCCAAATTCTTCTGCACCTAGCAAACATGCTATGGCAACATCTCTACCTGTTTTTAACTGTCCGTCACACTCTAATACAATACGACTACGCAGATTATTACCTACTAGTGTTTGCTGTGCTTCTGCTACTCCTAGTTCCCAAGGTAACCCTGCATGTTTTAGGGATGTCAAGGGCGAAGCTCCTGTACCTCCATCAAAACCAGATATCAGTACTACATCTGCTTTTGCTTTTGCTACTCCTGCCGCAATAGTACCTACTCCTACTTCTGATACTAGTTTTACATTAATTCTTGCTTCTCGATTTGCAGATTTTAGATCATAAATCAATTGCGATAAATCTTCTATAGAGTAAATATCGTGATGTGGTGGCGGTGATATTAAGCCTACATAAGGAGTTGAGTTTCTGGTCTTGGCTATTTCAGGGTTTACTTTTGGCCCTGGCAACTGCCCTCCTTCTCCTGGTTTTGCTCCTTGGGCCATTTTTATCTGAATCTCTGCTGCATTGGTTAAATAATTTGAGGATACTCCAAATCTACCTGATGCTACTTGTTTTATCGCACTGTTTTTCCAATCACCGTTTACATCTTTATAAAAACGAAGTGGATTTTCTCCTCCTTCTCCCGAATTACTTTTTCCTCCTATTCGGTTCATTGCAACTGCAAGATTTTCATGTGCTTCTTTACTAATTGACCCATACGACATGGCTCCTGTTTTGAAACGTTTTACAATCTCTGTCCATGGTTCTACTTCTTCTATCGGAATTGGATCATAATTAGAGAATTCTAATAATCCACGAATGGTCATTAATGATTTTGATTGTTCATTAATCAGGTTTGCGTATTCTGCATATGTTTTGGAATCATTATCACGTACGGATTTTTGTAGTTTGGCTACAGATAAAGGATTAAACTGATGTTTTTCTCCATTACGTCTCCATCGGTATTGTCCTCCTATTTCTAAACTCAAGTTTGCTGCTACTTCTTGATCTATATAAGCTCTTTTATGACGCTTAGATATTTCTTTTTCGATTTCATACAACCCTATTCCTTCTATACGAGTAGCTGTATTAGGAAAATATTGATCGACAACTTTGGTATTGATTCCAATACATTCAAATAATTGAGAACTTCTATAGGAGTTCAATGTTGAAATCCCAATCTTATTCATGACTTTTAATACTCCTTTGCCTACTGCTTTATTATAATTATATATAGCTTCTTCAAAGTCTAGCCCAGAAATATCATTTTCTTTGATCTGTTCTGCAATAATCTCATTGACCATATATGGGTTGATAGCACTAGCGCCATACCCAAATAGCAGTGCAAAATGATGTACTTCTCTAGGTTCTGCAGATTCTATAATCAAACTTACTTTAGAACGTTTTCCTATTCTTTGTAATCCACTATTTACATATGAACATGCTAATAAAGCTGGAATAGGTGCTCTATGTTTACTCACATTTCTATCAGAGAGTATAATAATATTAGTACCTTGATCTATCTCATCTGATACATCATTAAGTAATCCATCAAGTGCATCTTCAAGCCCATTTAATCCTTTATTGATATTGTACAACATAGATACAGAGGTACATTTGAACCCTTTGCCTGTATATGTTTTGATTTTATCAAGATCTTCTTTTGATATTACTGGATTCTGTACTTTTAACTTATTACAATGTTTTTCTGTAATATCAAATATGTTATGATCTGCCCCCAAGGTTAAACTAATATCTGTAATCAGTTCTTCTCTAATTCCATCAAGAGGTGGATTGGTTACCTGTGCAAATAATTGTTTAAAATAGTTATAAATCAATTGTGGGCGTTCTGATAATATAGCTATAGGCGTATCTGACCCCATAGAACCAATAGGCTCTTTACCTAACTGCCCCATCGGTGCGATAATCGTATCTATATCTTCTTGTGTGTACCCAAATACTTCTTTGCGTTTGGCTACTGTTTCTTCGCCTAAGAATAAAGGGCAATCGTTATAAGGTATATCTTTGAGGTGTACCAAATTCTTGTTTAACCATTTACGGTATGGGTGTCTAGCAGCTATTTCTTCTTTGACTTCTTCGTCATTTACAATTCTTCCTTCATCCATATTTACCAGAAACATCTTTCCTGGTTCTAGTCTACCGTGATATTCTATATTACTAGGTTCTAGATCTACCACTCCCGTTTCTGAAGACATGATTACATAACCATCTTTGGTCACACTATAACGAGAAGGTCTTAACCCATTTCTATCTAATACAGCACCTATATAGTTACCATCTGTAAAAGGAATCGATGCTGGGCCATCCCAAGGTTCCATTGTACAGGAGTTATACTCATAAAATGCTTTTTTCTTTTCTGACATTTCTGCGTTTTTCTCCCATGCTTCTGGTACCATCATCATCATCACTTCTGGAAGCGATCTTCCTGTCATTAATAATAACTCTACCACCATATCCATCGATGCTGAATCTGACTTACCTTTTAATACAACGGGTAGTATTTTTTTTATATCCTCTCCAAACCAATCACTCTCTAATAATTCTTCTCTAGAGCGCATTCTGGTTACATTACCACGTAGGGTATTTATCTCTCCATTATGACACATGTATCGAAAAGGTTGAGCCAAATCCCAAGTAGGAAATGTATTGGTAGAAAATCGTTGATGTACCAATGCCAAACGTGTTACAACTTTTGGGTCTAAAAGATCAGTATAATATAACTTTATATCTTCTGGCATTAAAAGTCCTTTGAATATTAAGGTCTTTGTAGATAAACTAGGTAAATAGAAAAATTTACTCTCAGACAATTTTGAACTATATATGGTATGTTCTGTTATTTTTCTAGCTGTAAATAGCTTTAAATTAAAATCAAAATAGCTTTGATTTTTATCTTTTTTACCTATAAATATTTGTTTTATAAAAGGCTCTGTTGTCGCTGCTATTTTTCCTAAATGGACTTCATCTACAGGAACATCTCTCCATCCTAATACTATTAATTGCTGATTATTAATATTTTTTTCAAAAGTATCTATACAGAATTGTCTTTGATTATCTTTCTTAGGCAAGAAAACATTACTAACTGCATATTCTCCAAAATCAGGTAATTTAAAATCGCAATGTTCTACAAAAAAATCATGAGGAATATCAATTAATATTCCTGCTCCATCTCCTGTTTTTCCGTCAGAACTCACTGCACCGCGATGTTCTAGTTTTTCAAGAATTTCTAAAGCCTTATGAATAATATCATTTGATTTTTTTCCTGCTAGACTACAGATAAATCCGGCACCACATGCGTCATGCTCAAATTCTGGTAGATACATTCCTTGTTTCTTCATACTGTTTTCAAACTTAAAAGGTGTTACAAGTTGATGAAATTAACAAATCATTAAGGAAGGAAAAAGAAAACGAGAGCATTCAGCATCACTTTTCTGAGCTCGTTAAAAAAAGCCTGTATTGGGTAGTATAATCACAAAATAAGGACCTCTAATTATGAATTTGACAATGCATTTTTGTCTAAAAACTGTAAATCTTAGCTTATTGATAATCAATAAATTTTAATGAAAACGTTTTCGTAAAGTATCGTTAAAAAACCAATATCAAATTCTTACTTTTATATTAAAAAAATAATTACCCCTAATTTAAATAGGGTTAAAAATTAAATATTGATAAAAATAAACAAAACACCCCCTAAAAAAATAGTGTTACATAATATTTTACATAAATTTACTTCTATAATAGTGCTAATTTTAATTTTTTATTGTTTTATGAAGAAAATAGAAGCAATTATCAGAAGGTCTAAGTATCGTGTTGTAAAAGAAGCTTTACACCATAAAGGTATTATGTTTTTCTCTTATTGGGATGTAACTGGGGTGGGTCATGAACAAAAAGGTAGTGTATATAGAGGGATTACCTATAGCACCACAGATATACAAAGAAGGTATTTATCTATAGTAGTAAATGATAGTTTTGAAAAGGCTGCTATATCTGCCATTCTGGAAGCTGCAAAAACAGGAGAAGTAGGCGATGGAAAAATATTTGTTTCTGATATAAAGGAAGCATATAGAATACGAACCTCAGAAAAAGGTGAAGAAACATTGAACTAATGATTTGGTATCATAAAAAAAGGAAAACAAAAAATAACTTTAATGCTAATTAAATAATGGAACTTTTAACTACCAACAATATATGGATGATGATATGTACTGCGCTAGTATTTTTCATGCATCTGGGATTTTCTTTATTAGAAATAGGGCTTACACGTCAAAAAAACACCATTAATATATTATTCAAAAATGTATTTATTATCTGTATAGGATTATTACTTTATTATATAGGAGGTTTTAACCTTATGTATCCAAGTTTTGAAGACGGGGATTTTGGCTTTATAAAATTTGCTGGATTTGGCATCACTCCCCCTGAAAATGGTATGACTCCCGCCTATGCTAATGGGGGGTACACTTGGTGGACAGATTTCTTGTTTCAAGGAATGTTTGCGGCTACGGCTGCAACTATTGTTTCTGGTGCTGTTGCAGAACGTATAAAACTTGGCGCTTTTATGATTTTTACTTTGGTATACATAGGTTTTGTGTATCCAATAGTAGGTTCTTGGCAATGGGGCAAAGGTTTTTTATATACTCTAAAAATTGGGGAGGCTGAAGGGTTTTATGATTTTGCAGGCTCTACTCTTGTACACTCTGTAGGTGGATGGGCTGCA
The DNA here is from genome assembly GCF_002924285.1 of Aquimarina sp. I32.4. Lineage (NCBI taxonomy): Bacteria > Pseudomonadati > Bacteroidota > Flavobacteriia > Flavobacteriales > Flavobacteriaceae > Aquimarina > Aquimarina sp. I32.4. The sequence goes on from NZ_PGUB01000125.1 coordinate 10,335, forward strand.
TTGGTTGCTATAATTCTTTTGGGTGCAAGGATTGGTAAATTTACTGCAGAAAAAAAACCGCAGGCAATCCCTGGGCATAACATTCCTCTTGCTACTACTGGTGCACTTATTCTTTGGTTTGGGTGGTTTGGATTTAATGGTGGATCTGTACTTTCTGCAAACCCTGCAGTTACCTCATTAGTATTGGTTACTACATGCCTTGCTGCTGCAAGTGGTGGTATTGGTGCTTTTATATTTTCTACTATACTTTATAAAAATTATGATATCACTATGTTTTTGAATGGAATCTTAGGAGGATTAGTAGGTATTACCGCTGGAGCTGACCTAATGTCAACAAATGAAGCTTTGATTATTGGTATGTTTGCAGGTATTATTACTGTACTTGGCGTATCATTGATAGATAGATTAAAATTAGACGACCCTGTAGGTGCAATATCTGTCCATTTGATTTGCGGTATTTGGGGTACATTAGCGGTAGGGGTTTTTGGATCAAAGGCTGGATTTGATCAATTTATGATTCAAACAGCTGGTGTATTAATCATAGGGGGATTCTGTTTATTTTTTGCTTTTACTATTATTAGTATTCTCAAAAAGACTATAGGAATTCGAGTATCTGAAAAAGAAGAAATTGATGGATTAGATACCCATGAACATGGTATGGATGCTTATCCTGATTTTAGAATTAATCAGCATTAAAAAAAAAGAGAGAGGGAATTCCGAGGGCACTGAAAAAGCTTAACTTTTTCAGCAATGACTAGAAAAAAGCGATTAAATAAACATTGATTTTATTTAATCGCT
>NZ_PGUB01000126.1:0-10990 GCF_002924285.1 Aquimarina sp. I32.4
AACCCTCGCTTGGCTAATGGTATGTGTGGAATTATTTCCATTTCTATTGTATATTTGTCTAGTACGCTGTACATAATGGGCTGCTTTTAAATAATTTACGTGTCGTAACGCAAATATCGGCAGCCCGTTTTTACAATTCAAAAAAAAGTTTAAATCAGTTCATCATAAAAAAGACAGCCTTACCAAAAAATTTGCCCAATTTTATAGTTTACAAAATCGGATGATAAAAAGCTTTAATTTTGAACATCACTTTTTATTAGTTTTTTATCTTCATACCTGTATTTCAGATCTTTTCCAAGAGTAGTTTTTTCAGCTTCATCTTCATATACTTTTACATCATCTTTAAAAGAAACCTCAATACTATTATTTTTTATCTCTTTTATTTTTATATATTGAATTATACTTAAACTTTCTCCATACTCATTTAATGCCATCACGTCTAAACTTCCAAGTACCTTGTATATTCCACCACTATATTCATAAATATCAACACCCCAACTTTCTTCAGCACCAGTTTCATTAACCGTTATTATTTTGTCAGTTTCTTTTGAAGTGAAAAAATTAAGCCTATAATACCAACTATCTTGTTGCCCCTTAGACCTGTATAACAATTTATTTTCTTTGTTTAGTACTAAAAGATGAATCCCGTTCTTATTATCATCAATTGTTCCCACAATAAATTGAACAGAATCTATCCAAATTGATTGATCCACCCCTATAGAATCAATACGAAAATCATTTTTAATTGAATCTGGTTTTATTTTAACATATTCAATTGGATACTCCTTGATTGCATCGTCCTTTTTTACAGGTTGAGACAGATCATTTTTTTCTACAATACTAACCTTTTTGGTTATCTCAGCTTTTGAAGCATTTTTTTTACAACTAAAGCATAGTATAAAAACAAGAAAATATAATAAAACCCTCATATCAATTAAATTTTATGTTTTGTATTAGCCACTTTCTTTTGATGACTTTTATTTGCTTTATTCTCTCCTCTTAAGTTCACATAAAATGCAGGATTGCATCTATTAACCAGACCTCTTCCAGGTCTTGGCAGGTTTGCTATCTCAAAGTGAAGATGAGGAGCTTTTGTTCCACTTGCATTACCTGTTACTCCTGAAACTCCAATTTTATCACCTGATTTAACTCTATCTCCAACTTTTATTGTTGCTTTTTGAACGTGGGCATATCTTAAATAAATTTTTCCTTTTAAATCAAAGCTTGGTCCTTTTTCGATTTCATTAGGGTATTTTATTATATACTTATTTTTTGATTTTTCTAAATAACTTGCATCATCAACTTCTATTACAATAACATTTCCATAGCTTTTATCATTACTCTTCCCGTAAATTCTTTCTACTTTACCATCCAAACATGCAAATAAATCCGTCCCTTTTTCTGCAAATACATCCAAACCTGTATGTGCCTTTGGAACTAATTTTGTTTTGGCTTTATTCCATTTTAAACGAACTTTCCCAAAGGTGCTTCCTTTAGGTTTATATGTCCCTGAAAAGTTGTACAATGTTATTTCAGAATCTTTTATAGGATCAGTCCATAGTGACTTAGCTTTAAGCTTAAAAAAACCAGAAGTTTTGAAAAAATCTTTCTTATTTTTTTCTCCTGCATTTTTTACACTATCACATTCTGTAGCGAGAAAAAGAGACGTCGAATCAAGTTTTTTAACAATTGAGCCTTTATTATCCTCCTCAACTGTTGTTGTTCTTACATAATCTTTTTTATTATTAAGGTCTGGTAAGCCTCTAAACGCTTCAATCTGCACTTTTTTACCAACCAGCGCTTTATCAAAAACTAATGTTAATTTATTTTTATTTGCTACAAGCTCTGTTTTGGCATAGGTGTATAATCCAGATTTGCTTTTAGCGTTGATATACGTTTTTTCTTTATCTGCGGTAGTTTTTTTTGGGTCTCCCTGTACATAAAAAGACCACCGAATATTATTTTTATCTTCTTCATTTGCAGATGCACCATAAGTATCTATTGTATACACAGCCTCTTTCTCAAGACTGATTGTTCCTGGTCCACTTATTTTTTTAGGATAACTTACTTTGGATGCACTAATATCATAGGTAAGGTTAACAAAGGTTTCTGCTGTTCTGGCTGTAGCTTTTTCTTCGGCTTCTTGTTTGGCTTTTTTCCCTTCTTCAGTTTCATCTTCACGTATATACAATGCTTCTTGCCAGCCTTCAAAACTTATGTGAGCGTCTTCGCCTTCTGCTTTGATCTTATCTTCTTTCGGGCGTAATTGTATTTTTTTGATTCCTACCTCGATTTTATCTCCTTTGTCTTCTTTATGCAATACGAGAGCTCCTCCTTCTTTTTTGCCATTCTCTTCTTTTACATCAATCTCTATCCAATCACTAGCTTCTGTATTGGTAGTTGTATCTTCTTTTCTGGCAAATACTAATACTGGTAAAGTATCATCTTTTGTTTTTAAAAGTTTAAGACCTTCTTCTTTTTCATAAATTTTTACTCTAGCTTTTTTATCTTTTAAATTACGTGTTTCTGTAATAAGATATACTTGATATCCCATGGGAGCAGATGTAATTTTTGGGTATGATACTTTTTCTACATCTTGTTTTAAATCTATGATAACGGTATCTCCTTTTTTATAAGAGTCTTCTTTAAGTTTTTCTTTAACAAGTGCTTGAGAAGTGTATTTTTTATCTTTCTTAACACTCGCATTCACTTTTTTTAGAATGACTGTAGCTATACTACTTTTTTTACCTTCTGTACTCGTATTATTTGTTCCACCAAAAGTATAAGTATAGGTTCCTGCAGCCTCTTTTACATTTTCTATTTTCTTTTCTGCAAAATAAGCTGATATAATTTCAGGCTCCTGTTCATTTTTTGCAACCAAAGGTACATTGATAGAAAAATTTCTACCAGAAGCCTTTATACCCTTCATCCTTATTTTAAGTTCTGTAGTACTCATATGCGCCCTATTTATAGTGTAATAAAAGTGATGATCCGTTATTTTTATATATTATATCTAATACGTTAGTATCATTTGCATCATAAACAAAGTATGTGAATTGTTCTTTTTTTTTGTGATAAGTTGATGTTCTTATTTTTTCAAAAATTTGATATAACCCCTGTAAATTCAGTGTCGCTGTACTTACTATCAATTTACAATTATTTTCTTTTACAGAAGACTCTACTTTTATAGAAGAATCTTGGTAACTATTGCCTACAATAATGTCTCTTATTGTAAATTTTTCTTCATCCAACTCATACCTTATTACTAAATTTTCATCTTGTACTTGATCAAAAGAAAATTCTCCTGGAGGAGTATATAAATACACATCTGTAGCTGTTAGAGAAAGTGAAGTTCCTAGCTTATGCTCATCATATGTCTTGGATGTATTTTTTATATAATCAGAGTTTTTAAGAGAATCTACAATATGCATTTGACCTTTAATCATGTCTTGTGCATATTGGTCTATTTTTTTAAGTGCTTTTGTATTATTTTCTAGGTTGAAAATATAATTTGCATCATAGTCATTTATTGATGTATACCGTATATCCATCGGTTGCTTTTGACTATTGCAAGCAAAAAAGCCAATACTTATAAAAAAAAGGAACACTACCTGCTTTATCATAATTCTATATTTAGCATTATTGCAAAGGGTTGAAATTTGGTTTTATCTTCTACATTTTTAAAATGTTGAAGACAAAACATAGCTACCAAACCAGGAATCCATTGTTTCATAGTGCCATCAGCCCCTCCATCTTCCCAGCCTGCTCCAAAAGTGTCAAAAAAAGAAAGGTTTGTAATCGTAGCATGTATTTCTCCGTCTTGTTTATAAATCTCATAATTAGCCAGACATCCTTGAATTCCTCCTACAAAAGTTGCTATCTCATTTACATTGGGATTCATTCCCTGCAATGCACTATAATACGGCAATCTGGCCTTGAAATTATAGGGTCGATTAACATCTCTGGTAACATACTTATTACTCTTATATCGATCGACTAATTCTTGTTCTAAAGCGGGTAAAAATTTACTTTTAAATTGATCTGAATCTTTTACTTCTTGCACAGGATTGGAATCAGGTCCAAAAATAAATGGTTGGCCTTGTCCTGTAAAAAAATGATTCGCTAGATCTCTTCCATTTTTACCAAACCCATCTTCTATATCAGAAAAACCCCATAAAACAGATTTAAATTCAGCCTTAAGGTATGCAGTAGGATATGATTTTGTGAGATTTACGTTTTTTACATCAAAATCCGTCATCCCATTTCTTTTCATCTCACTATTACTAGGAGCATCTGCATATATCCAATCATATGCTCTTTGCAATTGACTATTGACAACTATGATTTTTCCGTTCTCATTAATACGCTGACCTTTATTGATAACTCCTGTCTCTAGAACTTCTTTCTCATTTGTTTCCTCTGCTACTGCAGTATCATTTTGTGAACTACTGGCTTGTGTTGTTGTCCCATTAGAATTATTCTCTGAAGCTTCCTGATTGGCATCTATAGTTACCAATCTAAGAGCTACAGTACCATCTGCTCGCACAGTACCAGAAAACACTTTTGTACTTTCTCCATTACAAAATGCATTCCCTCCTTCTTCTTCAACGGTTACCTCTACTCTTTCCCCTACATTCATATTTTCAGTTCTCACAAACATAGCAGCTTTCTGATCAAATGTTATTTCATCGATTCGCTCCTTTCCTTCTTCATCCATCCAATAGGTTTCTACAATCTTTGGTGCTTTATCATTACCCAACATTGCACCAGGAATGGTCATTGCAATCTCTTTGAATTGCTCTTGTATACTTCCTGCAGTATTGATTTGCATTGGTTGCATAATGGTTACTTTACCACCCGTGCCACACATACACTCTGAATCTGCATATAGAAATTTTTTTCCTCCCCCTAGTGTTGATGTTTTTGTTGTTTTTGTCCATCGTTGCAACCCTGGAATACAAGGTAGATACCCACTATTCGTTGGTTTTAACTTACATTGCCCAAAAGTAGCAGGTACTTGTACATCCATATCAGTTGCTTTGAACTGACCTTGTATTTTTACTTTTTGATTTTCTGTAACCAAAAGCTTGGCAGGAACAAATCCTTGATTGCATTGCAATAATGCGCCGTCTAATACATATATTTTACTACTCATTTTCTTTTTTCAGATTAAAAGTTATTGTAGTTTCTTTTTTATAAAGATTTTCTACCTCAAAGGCATATTTTAGTTTTCCTTGAGTCACCAATCCATGATCTGGTTTGGTTTTATACACTCCTTTGTAATCAAAATGTAATTCATGTCGATCTCCTTTTATAACCGACAATTGCCCCAAAAAGGCATTCAACTGAGCCAATGAAAACTTAGGGTGTTCTGTATCTATTTCTGCTCCTGTTACTATGGTAACATCTGTAAACGCTATATTTTTATTTCTTATCTTTTTCTGCGCTATAATTGGAATATCAATTGTGCTCAAAGCATTTGCTATTGTTTTTTTGACATGAATAGTTTCTTTACCTATAAATTCATGATAAAATAAGTCAGAAAAAAAGAAGGAATAAAAATTATCTTCAACAAATAATTGTTGAATATTCTCTTCTTCTAATTGCCAATCAAAATTATCTACCATCGTTTCCATATCCGGAAATTCTTCTAGAAAGTCTTTTTTTATAGCCTGCCACTTTTCTCTAATTTGTTCTGTATTAACTACCTTAATTAACTTAAAGTTTTTATTAACTCTTACTTCTAAAACATCGTTTATAGTTGCTACCCTAAGTGCGATTTGTTGTGCCTTGGTAAGCCTCTTGATCGTTTTTCGTTTTTTATTCAGTAAAAATCGTTTCCTTATTTCTATTTTATAGATGAATAATCCTCCTTCATCAACACCAGAATACGTAAGATCAAACTCTATTCCTGTTCTATTATAACTCTTTACTTTATTTTGAGTAATTTCTGTACATATATCTGCTGTATAGCCTCGAGTTACTCTTTCTTCATTAAGCTTAAGAGACTGCGTAGTATGAGACAGGGTTCGTTGCATGTATTCTTTTTATATTATCCTGGTTGTGTTACTCTTTGTCTTTGTCCGTTTACTCTATTTGGCCCCATACCAATACCACTATAGTGGGCGGAAAAATGAAAGTATCGATTGCGCAATAATTTTATTAATGTTCTGTTTGCTGGGTCATCAAATGATAGTTTTTCTCCACCATTAAACACATAATCGTCTAATTTTTGCTTTGCTTCACTAAGTTCTGATGGAATTGGATATGATCTAGTAATTTTACCCATTAAAAAATTCACATTACTATCTACAGAGAATTTACCCATTATTTGTAATGGTATATAACTATACCTATTACTCAGTCTTTTTCTATCACCCGTAATTGTTCCCCAAAAATCACTAACTTCAATTTCTTTAGGTTTAAACCATCCTTGTTCTATCAAGAAATCTCTTTCTGCTCTCAACGTATTAAGGTTTACCCCATAATCAAGTCGTACTTCTTCATCGGCATTATGCACATATCCTCCTCCAATATCTGAATGTACTCCTGGCAAAAACTTTTCTACTCCTCGATTTCCTGTACTATTTATATTAGTGAGTCTAAAATTACTTCGATGTTCATCATCTGCTGCTAATTGCAATGTTTTTAATGATTTTTTTACAGCATTTAATTTTAATTCTGAGGTATCATTATCGTGATTAAGTCCTAACGAGGCTACTGTATCAAATAATCCTGCAAAGTGTATTACCAGAGTTTTTACTTTTACTCCTTTTTCTTTCAAAAATTCACCTAGTGGGCCATAATCATCTTCATACTTAATAATTGTAGTCGTAACTGGAGCATATTCTCCAGACCCTGTTGTTATTATCTCTTTTACTGCTCCTTTACGCTGTGTAATTTCATGAATAAAGTTTCTTGCAGCAGCAGCACCCCGGCTAAATCCATAGGTATCTATGTATAAAATATTGATATCATCAACTCCTAAATCTGCTATCGCATTGGCTACTTCTTCGCATCCTTTTTTTACTTTTGCTTTTACTCCAGTAGAGCCAGTTCCCATACCCATTCCCATCTTAGAGTCTGACCCTTCATTTTCTGTCCCTATCCCTTCTATATAAACAGAAAGCTTCTTTATTTTCTCTTCATTTACGGGTTGATATGCTGGCTCTATCCTAGATATATTAGAATGATCATTATCGTAACTTCCTGTTTTATTAGGGCTCCAAGGAGTACCCCACCACCAATCACGATATTTGGAAACTAATTCTTTATTATACGGTTCTCCTCTTTTCTTTTTTTCATACTCTAACCGTATGATTGTATTTTCTCTATTATTAGCTGTCCCATCAAAAAAGACTGCTGCCGATACATTGACACTCTCTTCTGATATCAATTCTTCATACTCAGCATTACCAACATGAACTGGTGACGTTTGAACATTAACCCCACTTAACACATTTTTTGTTTGTTCTGATGCTGCTCCAGTAGAAGCTGCTGTTAATCCAATACTTCCCATACTGCTATTAATTAGAAGTTTCGTATATTTTTACTCTAGCTTTCTCCAACATTATCACTTCTGAATCACTCTTTACACTAAGCTCTATATCACTGTTATATTTATCTATTTTTAGTATTAAGTCAACTTGCTCTACTTTTGGGTTTTGGTATATTTTATCAAAAGCTTCTTGAGTTTCACGATAGTCAAAAAAGATTTTGGCTCCGTAATCGTTGTTATTTTTATCTTTCCACTTTAATCTAAAATAATCTGCTACAGGCCTTTCTTTATTCTGCCCCAACACAGGGTTATCTCCTATCGTATTTAGGCTCTCTCCATTCACAAAATCTATTAATATTTCTTTAAGATCATCTGGTTCCTGATACATTACTACAGGTTTCCAGTTATATTTTTTTCTGTACGTATCCCATATCCCGTAGGGAATTTGCTCTGGATTCATTTTAGATTTTGTTTCTTCATCAAAATCTTCTTCTAGAGTGTCATCTATAAACTCCTCTATAGTCATCATTGCTGAGGGTGCAAATTCTTGTATAGTAACTTCTGTCTCTGATGCTACAAAACGGTCTACCTCTGTTGACCATCCATTCCCCATAAGCCATACAACAACAATTCCTCCTGGAGCCAACCCTACATTTATCCTGCTATAGGTCTTTTTCTGCCCTAATCGATCCATGTATCCTTCTGCAAATAATGTTTCTATCTTTTTGCTTGGCAAATCAAAGCTTCCTTTATAAAACTTCTTTTCTAAGTATGACAACCAAGTTATTTCTAATTTTACAGGAATAGGCTTACTATCATCCCCCACTATATGAGTTGCTCCCAATTTTCCCCATCCTTGATCTAGAGTATGACCAGAAGGAATGTAAATGCTTTCCTCATTCTCATATATAAAACTACCTTTATGTATTTGAACAGGAGAAAATTTTGGTGCACAGGCTGATGGCCTCCATTCGTATTTTTTCATTCCTATCGCGTTCGTTATTTTTTCCTTTTTGGGATTATTATCTTGACATGACACTACACTTATAGTAGTAAGTGTAATTACTAAAACCAGAAAAACAGCACGTAATCTCTGTAGATTATTCACCATACTCTACAGTCTCTGCACTTGCAATAGTAATTTTTCCCCCAGCATTAGTTTTAATCTCTCCACTGGCATCAGTAGAAATTTCCTGAGCTTCTTGTTTGTACTCACTACTGATTACTTTCATTGTTTCTCCTATCTGCTTATCTTCATTTGTAGCACTAATGAAAGAATCTCCTGTAATCGTTTCTGATTTATTTTTACCTACAGAAACATCTAGATTTTCTTCGACATTAATTTGCATATTCTTGGCATTAAATGTCATATTTTCACCAGCAGAAATTGTAATATCATTATTTGCTGTATCAATGTGAATAATATTTCTGTTTTTATCTGTTATTGAGATAAACTCTGTTCCTTTACTATCATTAAGTTCTATAGTATGGCCACTTCGGGTACGTATTGCTTTGACATCATTGGCTTGAGTACCCCAACTTTGAGGGTTTTGAGTTCCTGTATACAATGCCCCCATTATATAAGGACGTTCTGCATTGCCCCCTTCAAAACCAACTAGTACTTCTTCTCCTACTTCTGGAATAAAATGAAACCCTTTTTCTCCACCAGAATGCGGTGTCATCATTCGCAACCATGGAGTCATTTCTCCGTCTGGTTTTTGCCAAGGAAATTGTACTTTGATACGACTTAGCCCATCAGGATCTGCATTTTCTGTAACAATTGCTGTTTGAGATTCACTTCTAGGGAAAAGCATTGGATTGGTACCTGGTGATATATCAATCTCTGCAGTCACTCCCTCAAAATTATTAATATAGTTTCCGTTTTCTGAAGCGGTATGCGTTACTTTGGTGATACGATAACTACCTTGCCCTGTTGACGCCTCTTCTATTCTTATAATCTGACCTAGATAAACTCCTGGGTTATCACTTATACCTTTTACCAAAACTTGCTTAAGCTCACGAGTTTTCTTTTGTTGCTCTACCTGTTTATCAAATCGTTGCTTAAGTTCTCTGTCATTATATGAGTTGAGATATACATTTGTTTCTTTCACATACATCTCATCACTTTTATTACTAGTGAAGCTATTATAACCGTTTACTCCTGTGCTTACTTCTGTAGTCGCTTTTTCATGTAATTCATCTACTAGATAATCATTGGTAAAATACTTAAAATTATTAGGTATTGGATTAAGTTCTAAAGTAAATTTTTTAAGGTCATGCCCATAAGTTAGAGTTACCTCTTCATTGTTCACTGGTTCCCCAAAAACTAAGGCTCTCCCATCATAATAAAACCACTCTCCATATTGCGCCGCCAATCTTCTGGCATATTGATACGAGCTATCATGATGCTGTACACTATAGTGTATATTTGCCGTAGTTCTTGGACTAAATCTTGTTTCTAATTTGGATTGATCATAGCCTTGAAATGTTTTACTTAATATCTCTGCCAAATTAGTATCATTATGTGAGGCAAAATGGGGTCCATCATCTGCAATAACACTCGCACTTTGAGCTTGTATTTCTATAACATCTTCATCCCCGTTATCAAAGCCTTTGGTATTATTTACTTTTACAACTACTCCCTTGAATTCAAGATCTCGATATCCTGAGAAATTTTCTCTAGCACTTACTTGTAGTGTAATAATTTCACCTAACAGATTTTTACTTTCTGAGGCTACTTCTTGGTCTAATCTTTCTAGTATATCCATACGACAGACTAAGGTAAAAAGATGATGAGAATCAAGGTCTTGCTCTAATATTAACCTTTTATATGTAGGAATTAAAGTACCTCCTATATAGATTTGTATGTTGGATTGTAAAGCCATATTGTTTTGTTTTTAAGAGAATAAAATGAGGATAAACACTCTGCCCATATAAAATTAACATTTTTATATACTCTAGGCAAATAGAAACGTAGCTCTGTTTAAAAAAAATACACTCATATAAAATACAACCGTATTTTTATTTTATCAAAGTGTTTTTATCCGAAGTGATTTAAACTTTTTCTAGTTCTTTTTTTTAAATTTTTTAATCGCTATGACAATGAATGACAGGTAATTGAAACCTATTCAACTAGTTACGGTAGTATCATACCTATTGAGCAGTGACCTATAGCTATCCATCCAAGCATTGGTTCTCTCTATAGCATATCTTTCATTGTAAAGTTCTTGGTCGAAATATTCACCTCTGTCTAGGTCTCCATTACGTTTATTGAAACATACATTTGCATTAATATCCTTTTTATCACATGAGTTTCTAAAGTCCTTGGCGTCAAAGCCTGCATCTGCATTGAGAAATAACCCCTCTATAGAAATATTAGCGTCTTCCAATGTTGATGTTACTACCTCGAATTGAGTCTCAATATCATAGAGATCATTATGATTACCTGCTAAAGGTTCTGACAGGGCAAGAGGCAATTGCTTCTTGGCATCA
>NZ_PGUB01000127.1:0-10810 GCF_002924285.1 Aquimarina sp. I32.4
AAGATTGGTGGGTACAAGTAAGCAGAACGAGTAATAAACACGAGAACCAGTTACAGCAATGTAGCTGGTTTTTGTTTAATTTTGAATTTATACACCTGACGGTACGAATTTGTACATTAAGCCTGTTTTATTGGGAGAACTACTTCTAGTAAATTTAGAATTTCGAAATTAAAAGCAGGTCAAGAATTAATTAGACAAGCTAATAATAAAAACGCAGGTCATTTACCTGATATGGTAAAAGCTTTAAAAACTGCTGGACAAAGGTTAATTGAAAAAGGTAAAAGTATAAATCATAAAATGTGATGACAGTTAATAAAGAGTTAGATGGTATGATTATCAATTTATCACTAATAGATAATGATCAGTTAAAAGAACTCGAAATTCTAAAAATATTGAAAGTTTTAGATTCTTATGAATTAGACGATTTTTATAAATATTACTTAAAAGGATACTTATGGTATAATATGCCTTTTGAAAACATAAATAGAGCTAAGGAAGTTGAACATAATTTAAAGGAATCAATAAGTAAAAAACCTGATTATTTATTTTCTAAAGCTTATTTAGCTTATTATTATTATGATAACAAATTTTATAAAAAAGTAATCGATGTCTTGAATTTTTTAGATTTTTCATTTTTTGAGGAAAGGAATCAATTGTGGCAAAGCTTAAAGCTTCAGGAGTTATTAGCTATGTCTAAATTACAGATATCAGATTCTGTTAGCAAAGATATATCGGATGATATTGTAGGGTTGATTTATTCATATATACATGTGCCAGAGGAAGAAGTAGCTGTTCCTCGAGAATTAGTAAATGTTGTTATTGAGAATAAAAATAAAAAAGGCATTTTGAGTATAAAAGAAACTATATTATTGTTAATTAACTCTAAAGATTATAAAGATTATTTTGATAATGATGTTAGATCAGAATTAACTCAATAACTTCTCCAGCTGCCGCTAGAGTGATCGCTCCCGCTAGAATTTTTCTAGTGGCGGTTATGAGTGAGCGGTACGAGTGAGGAAATATAAATTATCCAGATGGCTCTGATATGATAGCGCAGAAATGTTTTCTGTGCTGGTTGTTAAGCAGTACGAGTAAATAAAAGCAAAGAACCAGTTACAGCAATGTAGCTGGTTTTTTAAGTGTAAAACCAATTTTTTCCAGAGTTTAGCGATATTTTTATCATTTTTTCACTGGTAACTTATTTAGGTCTGATTTTGAAATAATTAATCGAATATCTTCGATCAATAAGTTCGAACTTTGTCCCTCCGACTCCACCAAAAGAGAATCTTGGGTGAAAAGAGTCAAGATTCTCTTTTTTTTACATAGATGTAATTATTGTTACGTTTATTGAAAATACAGAGATGTTTTACTAATAATGTCTAATTAGTACTGGATTCCTTGCCTTTGATTAAATTTCCTTCTGCATCATAACTTTCTTCATTGTATAAATGATACTCAGCCTCATTAGTATCTATGGTTATTGAGGATGATTGAATATTGTCTGAAAATTGCTTAAATATTTTATTGTTTTTGTCAATCAAAAAAGCCGTTTCATTTTTTTCTACACAAGCATATTTCTCCATAAAATATCTGGCATTTTCATATAAGAAAGGGATTACAATTTTTCCATTACTATTTATGTAGCCCCATAATCCTGTATCATTATTTCTTACTGCTGCTAAACCATTAGAAAATGATTTTGCTTCTTTATAAGAATTTAGGTCAATTATAACTTTACCTTCTTTATTTATAAATGCTTTATTCTTTACCTGCATAAAATTGTTTTCAGAGGATTTTTTATAAACCAATAGTAAGCCATCTTTACCGAACCCGTTTTTGCCAGATACATCTTCAAAATCATTCCATTTACCATTAGTTATATTCTTACCTTGTAGCGTATATATGTCTTTTTTGTCGTAGTACGTATCAGTATTAATAGATGTAAAAACAAGATTCTCTTTTATTTGTATAGAACTAAATGTTTTGTTCAAAACCTTCCTTCCTTTTTTATCATAGAGTTCTTCTTGATTATTCAAATCAGTAATAAAAAAACCGTTAACAGGTCTTATGTAGTCATACTTCATAGGGATAATGATATGCCCTGTTTTGGCATTAATAACCCCTTCTGGGCCATTGGTTTTCTTTTCTATATTAACAAGATTCTCTGGGAAGATTTCATATTCATCTAGTTTATAATTTACTAGCTTTAATATGTTATTGTTTGTGTCTAACCAATAGGTTTGATTTAGATCTTCTTTGTATTTTCCATGGTAATAGTAATCATTTGCCATTCGTAAATCTTCAAATTCTGGGAGGATAACCCAAGCCCCTTTTTCGTTTACAAAACCCATTTTTTCTTTTTCCTTATCTACTGTTAAAAAATAATTAATTGTTGGTTTTTGATCACGCTCTGATCTTTTTATTATGTAAGTTTTTTTAATTTTTGTAGAAACCCCTGTTTGGATATAAACTTTTACTTTTTGTACATTGCCTGAGAATTGATAGGTAGATAATGTTACCTGTTCATTTTTAGGAGGTATTGGTGTATTTTTTAGTAAGAAACTCGCTAATACTTTTTTTGATTTGATTTTTTTACTATCGATTTGTTTTATGGTAGTTTTTAATTTGTTATTAAAACATTCTAGATAAGATAGCATTTCTTCAGAAGGTTTTGTATTGCTTGAACTGCCTATGTGTTTTAAGTTTTTCTCACTTTTATGAACACCCTTAATAGCTATTATTTTGTCTCTAATAGTATTAGGATAACTTAATAAAATAGTGTTTCCCGTTTTGTTTTCCAGAGCTACTGTTCCTGATGGTAATTTTGTTCTAGTATTTTTATGTTCTAAAATTATTTCTTCTATAATAGGGTAGGTATAAGTAATATTGACTTGGATACTATCTATGTATTTTGAAGAAGGTATGGCTACACCGAGTTCTCTGTATGAAACTTTATCAAAATTAGTAGTATCTTTTGATATCGTTTTATCGGTATTGAAAACCTTTTCTATTTTTATAGAAGGCATATTTTGAGGATCATTCCAGTGCTCTTTTACAATATCCATATTTAAAGAATACATATTCATTGATACGTATGAACTAGGATATGTTATCTGTTGTCTTATATATAGTTTTGAAAAAAAATAGTTTAATCGAGTTGCTAGAGTGTCATTAGGAAGGATTGGATCAGAAAAATCATCAAAAATAGGCTCTTTATGATAGATAGTATCTTCTGTGCTGGTAGATAATTCAAGATTTATTTTGGAAAACTTAAGTAATGAAGAAATCCCTTCTTGTTGCTCTTTTAGAAAATGATGTGCTTGATCTAAGCTAAGTGTATCTATAGAAGTTAACAAGATATTATCCTTTTTAATTGTATTACCTAACTCACTGCATGAGTTTGTTTGGCTATCACAAGAGGATATAAAAATTATAAATGATAAGCTTATAAACTGTCTTAGGTGTTTCATTTTTGAAAAATTTTAAAAAGCAGGAGTTTTTGTGTTTTTATAAGAAAAAAGAAGCGCGTTATAATAGTGTCTAATTGCAATTAATGTGATTGATTTTTTATATATATGATACTAAAATTATAAATCATAACAAATGTACAAGAACCTTTGTTTATTATGATATGAAATCATAAACATGTTTTTGTAAGTTTTAAACTATAAGATGTTATTTTAAATTTTTTGGTCAAATATTTCAGAACGAAGTATATAGAAATTATAAAAGGCATTAAAATACAATGTTTTAATGCCTTTTAAACAAATAAATAAAAACCAAGTAATCTATTGTTGGTATTATGAATACTTTGTTTGTATTAGAAATTATATTTTAGGGGTGGTAAAAGCCTTTAGCAATAGAGTGACTTTTTGGAAGTATACCCATTAGATAATGTTGAATCTAGAGATTGTCTAATAGTAATTGCAATAATACTTTGGGGATAAAAATAGGTAAGGCCATTTTGTGGTTGGTCAAAGCAGATATTGTGACCATGGTGATCTTTTTGAGAAATATCTGTAATATGACCTTCTAAATATAAGCCACTAGCTAGAGATACTCCTACAATAATATGAGACTTGTTTTGGTATGCAAAATTTACAGTTTCTGCTATAGATTTAGTTTTGAATTCTTTTAGATACGGGACTTCTAGTGTAATATCAAATCCTGATACTTGATGATTTTCTTGAAATATTGTAGTAGTTCTTTTTTCTTTGAGTGCCATACGTTTTTTTATAAATTAATCTATAAGGCTTGTAATTGTCACCGAAACCTAAGTGCTTTATGATATTTCAAAAGTATAATGATATGATGTATAATAATTCCCCCTTTATAGTGAATTATTCTACCCTGAAAAAGGGGGGGGGTGAAATATGGGGTTCTACTATTAGCAAGCTAATCAGGAAAGAAAAGAAAGAATATAAAAAGAGGTGCATATGCACCTCTTTTTTTGATCAATGATATGATTAATCCGAGAAAAAAATGTATTGGTTAATCAATCTTATTAGATAATTTAGGTTTATAAGTATGCCTTGACTAGAAGTTACTTTGTAAATAAAGTCGAGGTATGTTTATTTTGGATAAAAAATAATAGTATCCAAAACAGTAACTTCATGTGTCAAAAAAAGGTATTACTTAATAATCTCAGCAGTAACATCAAGTCTAGCTGGTTCTAATAAATCATCAATCTCTGCGTTATATTTTATTCTGGGATAAAACACGGCAGTTGTTTTATAAGTTGCTGCAGGGTAATCTCTAGCATTAATTATTACACTTACATTGGCACTATCTCCTGGAGCTAACCCTACTCCTGGTACAGCTCTATTAAATATAAATACTTTAGATGGTGTTACAGGATCTTGGTTTTCTTGAGTATCTCCATTTCCATATTCTAGGACGTGATTTCCTTGGTTAGTCCATTGTGTAATAACATGCGTTACTGATGCTCCTTCTTGAATGTCAGTGACTGTAAAGGAGGATACTTCTGTCTTGATTGGGTTGATTACATCTACAATGACAACGGTAGTTTTAAATTGGTCATTGTCTTTATTTTTAACCTCAAGAGTAAATGTATTAGGGTATTTAAAATCTATACTCATACCCTCTGCTGGGTATTCTTGAGTTGCATTTCCTGGTAATTGAGAGCTGTTTTGGTAATAATATGCCTTTGAACCATCATATGTAATTGTTGGAACTAAGTTTGTGAAATCTGTTCCTACAGGTACAAATAAATATATTTTATCTAATCCTGGGTCTTCTATAGTTCTAGAAATTTCAATATCATTTGGCAAGCTTGGGTTTTTACTTTTTTCAAACTTAAAACTTGTTATTTTTAATGTTTCGGGCACAATTACTGGTTCTCTTGTGATACTTACAGTATAATGTAATAATTCTTCTTTATCACCTGTAGCATTATTTATAGTATACAGATTTGTTTTTCCGTCTACATACGATAATCTTGTATCGTTACCAGGTGCAATACTGAATTTACTCAAATTAAGCTCATCAGATGTTATTATTGCACTTATAGCATCCAAAGAGGTTGTTGCAGCTACAGTGATATTAATTTGACCATGTTTTGTCTCTTTATTATCTACAATCTCTGGATCGATGATCTCTGTTTTTATTGCTGTTATACCAAATAAAGGAAAAGCCGAGAGTTTTGCTTCTTGTAGATTAACTGGCTGTTCTGGTTGTATAATACCAGAGTTGTCATCATCAGAACCACAACTGATTATTAAGCTTAGAGAGAGGATAACACTTCCTAGGCTTATTGATTTAAAAATGTTTTTCATTATTTTACTTTTCAACTGATTAATTGATCAAATGTATTGTAATGATTTATTTCTTTAAAATTAATATGGTGTGTCACCTTACTTATTTGGTGAATGTGCTATAATAAGGGGTGAGCTTATAAGCATTGTTTTTGAAAATAATTGAGATTATAATTCTGGAAGAACTTTTTTTTTAAACAGTTGGTCTTTTTTTAATATAAAACATCTAAATATGATAAAAAAGTAGTACCCTAAAAAATATTTTTTAGGGTACTACTTTTTTGACAATATTCTAGATAAAATCTAAAAAATAATTATTACCACACAAAGTGAGCAATAACATCCATTCTAGCTGGTTCTAATAGGTCATCAATCTCTGCGTTATCTTTTATTCTAGGATAAAACACAGCTGTTGTTTTATAAACTCCTTCAGGGTGGTCTAAGGGGAAATCAATTGCTGCAAATATATGGTCACTATCTCCTGGAGCTAATCCTCCTGAGGGTATAGTTCTATAAAAATTAAATAAATAATGTATTCCTACAGGGTCTTGGTTTTCTTGAGTATATTCTTTTGCATATTCCAACAAATGATTTCCTTGGTTAGTCCATTGTATAACATGGTCTGCTCTTAAAACTCCATCTGACAGGTAGACGTTAAAAAAGGTTTCCTCTATTTTGAGTGGGTTAATTACATCTACAATGACATTGATAGTTTTTGATTTGTCATTGTCTTTATTTTTAATTTCAAGAAGAATAGAATTAGGATACTTAAAATTCATACTAGTGTTTTCAGTATATATTTTTTCTACAGAAGATCGTAAAGGGCCTTCGTGGTAATGTAGCGTTGTACCAGTGTATGTAATTGTTGGAACCAAGTTTGTAAAATCGGTGCCTACAGGTACAAACAAATATATTTTATCGTTTGCTAAGTTCTCTACAGTTCTGGCAATTTCGATATCATTTGGCAAATTTGGGTTTTTACTTTTTTCAAACTTAAAACTTGTTAGCTCTAATGTTTCTGGCACGATTACAGCTTCTTTTGTAATACTCACAGTATAATGCAACAATTCTTCTTTGTCACCAGTAGCATTGTTTATGGTATATAGATTTGTTTTTCCGTCTACGTATGATAATTTTATGTCGTTACCAGGCGTAATGCTGAATTTACTTAAGTTAAGTTCCTTAGATGTTATCATTGCGCTTATTGCATCTAGAGAGGTTTCTGCGGCTACAGTGATATTAATTTCTCCGAACTTAGTTTCTTTATTCTCTACAATTTCTGGATCAATGATCTCTGTTTTTATTGCTGTTATACCAAATAAAGGAAAGCTGAGAGTTTTACTTCTTCTAGGGCAACTTCTTCCACAGGTGGTGTGTCTGGCGTATCTGGGTTTATAGGATCTAAAATTGGGGCATCATCTATAGAGTGACAGCCAATCATAAGAAATATAGAAAGAATTATATTTCCTATATTTAATAATTTAAAAACATTTTTCATTGTTTTGCTTTTCTTAAAATTAGTTTATCAAGTAAAACTATGATACTAAGGTGCGGTTTCTAAATTAATATGGTGTAGTGTATTCTTTATTTGGTAAATGGATTAAAAAGAAGGGTGAAGGGTAAAGCATACTTTAAATTTATAGATTTTATGCGTTTACATTGAATTCAATTTTATAACAAGCTCCAGGATTAGATGAAATCTCAACAGAACCTTTGATTTGCTTTGTTAATCCCTGTATAAGCTGCATACCCAGAGAATGGCTGTTTTCTATTTTGAAGTCTTCAGGGAATCCAACTCCTGTATCTTTTATGGTAAGTGTGCATTTACTCTCGTTTTGAGAGGCTTTGATACTAATATGCCCATTTGCACCTTCTTGAAAAGCATACTTGATACTATTGACTATAATTTCATTTATAATTAGCCCGCAAGGAACCAAGTAATCCATATTAAGATTGATATGATCTACAGCAGTGCTTATGGTAATATTTTGCTCTGTAAGATCATAACTGGTTTTGAAATATGTTAATAGATTCTCTAAATAGGTTTCCAAATTAATCAAAGATAGATCACTAGACATATATAGTCTCTCGTGTATAATAGCCATTGCTTGTATTTTATTCTGTATCTCTTGTATGATTTCTACAGAACTTTTATGATCTCCAAATTTATGTTGAAGTCGTAACAGGCTTGATACAATTTGCAAATTGTTTTTTACCCTGTGATGTACCTCTTTTAATAATATCTCACGATCTTTAAGTGTTTGCGATATCTTCTTGTTTTTCTCTTCTAGAATTCTATTAGTCTTTTGTTTGTTTTTATAACTATAAAAAAGTGTTGATGCTACTATGGTTAATCCGATTAATCCAATTAGTAGTACAATTTGAATCGTTTGTTGATTTTTGTTCTCCAATGTTTTTATTTTGTTTTCATTGGTTAGTAATTGCACTTCTTTTTCTTTGCTTTCAATATCAAATTTTGCTTGAATTTCTTTTAGTTGTTCGTGTTTTTTTTCATTAGACAAAGAATCTTTGACTTTATTAAATTTTAATAGATACTCATATCCTTTTTTATATTTTTTTTGTCTGCTATAATAATCATGAAGAGATTCATATACTTTGGATAGCTGTGGCAGTACTTTTGATTTTGTAGCTATTGCCAATGCTTTATCATAGTATGATATTACAACTTTGGTATCCCCTATTTTTTCATAGATCTCAGCCAGTCTAAGGTATTCGGTTGCATTTTCGTATGTTTGGCCAATTATTTTTCTCAATTTTAGAGATTCTTTGGTGTATGCCAATGCTTTTTCTAATTTGTTTTCTTGGATACTTATTGCAGATAGATTATTCAATCCAACCATAAGAGAGTTGTAATCATCTCTTTTTTCGGCAATATCAATAGATTCTTGTATTGTTTTTCTGGCCTTTTCAAAATCATTCTGGCGCATATACATTTCTCCCATATTGATCAATACAGTAGTTATGTATTGTGAGTCATCAATTTCATGCGATAGTTTTAGTGCTTTATTATAATACAGGAGACCATTTTTATCATCTTTTAGCCTGCAGGAATACAATGAGCCTATATTATTGATTATGCCTACAAGAAGCTTATTTTCTTTTTCCTTTTTGTATATCTCAGCGGTTTTTAAATAGAAATCTAGTGCCTTATTGTATTCTCCCATCCGTAGATGCACTAGCCCCATATTCTGATATGTCCTTGCAATACCTAAATCGTAGTCTAGTCCTTTTGCAATTTCTATTGTTTTATTGTAATAGAATAATGCTTGTTTGTATTCTGATTGGCCATTACAAAGTTTACCTAGTATGAAATAGAAAGACCTAACATCCTTAGAGTTTTTGTCTTTTAATAGTTCTAGTCCTTTTAGCGCATATTCGGTAGCTTTTTCGGGATCAGTATAACTTCGACTGAGCGCAAGTTTTTGATAGATTTCTATTTTTTCTTTTTTAGAAGCAGTTGTTAACTTTTGTGTCAAACTATCTGTTTGAGCAATTAATGAAATACTAAAAAAAAAGAAAAAAAGATAAGTGTATCTCTTCAAAAAAAAGTAGAAGGTGTTCATGTTATAAAACATCTAGGCGTTCTAATAATAATTTTTTATAGGCTTTGCTGATTGGGATGGTATTATCCCCAATGCATATAAACCTATTTTCTATTTTATCAATTTTTTCTAAGGCAACGATATAGGATCTGTGAATTCTTAAGAATTTGTCTTGTGGTACTTTGTCATAAAATTCTTTGAGAAACATGTTTACAACCACTTTTTTATTTTTAGTGATTACCTGTGTGTAATTATCCATTGCTTCTGCCCACAGAATTTCATCAATCATAACTTTTGTAAGTTGTGATTTGTCTTTTATAAATAATGTATCAGATAATTTATTAGTAGTAGGTGAGTGTGGAGTGGTATCTTTTCTTTCTAGTTGTTTTTGTAAGGCAATTTGTAGGGCAAAGGATAATTCTTTTATTTTAAAAGGTTTTAGTAGAAAGCCAAAAGGCTTAGATTGTAATGCTTCTGCAAATGTATGGTTATCACAATAGGCAGTAAGAAAAACAACTGGAACTTTATATTTATAATAGATCTCTTCTGCAGTATCAATACCATTTTTTTCTCCAGAAATATTGACATCCATTACAATAATATCAGGCGCGGTTTCTGCAGTATATTTCATAGCTTCGTCATAGCTATCAGCAATACCTACTACAAAATAATCAATTTTTTCTAAGCTGGTTTTAATATCTAAGGCGATCGAAAATTCATCTTCGACGATTAACACTTTTTTGTTTTTCATCATAAAAATTATCCCTCTTAACTGTTACTACAAAACTATTTAAAATATACTTTATAAATACTATATATAGGAAACAATGCTGTCTAATAGTATTTGTAAAACCACCAATTATGTAAGATTATGCTACTATTTTTTTGATTTACAGTAGTTTTTTTCCATAGAATAAATGAAGTGATTTAAACTTTTTCTAGTTCTTTTTTTTAAATTTTTTAATCGCTATGACAATGAATGACAGGTAATTAAAACCTATCCAACTAGTTACGGTAGTATCATACCTATTGAGCAGTGACCTATAGCTATCCATCCAAGCATTGGTTCTCTCTATAGCATATCTTTCATTGTAAAGTTCTTGGTCGAAATATTCACCTCTGTCTAAGTCTCCATTACGTTTATTGAAACATACATTTGCATTAATATCCTTTTTATCACATGAGTTTCTAAAGTCCTTGGCGTCAAATCCTGCATCTGCATTGAGAAATAACCCCTCTATAGAAATATTAGCGTCTTCCAATGTTGATGTTACTACCTCGAATTGAACCTCAATATCATAGAGATCATTATGATTACCTGCTAAAGGTTCTGACAGGGCAAGAGGCAATCCCTGTCTATCACTTAAATAAAGGGCATTGGTAGTTTTACGTTTTTTTCCACTTGTTCTCCACCTCTAATAGCTGGAGTATGACTACCATCTAAATCTACACTAGAGAGATCAAAGTTAGATT
>NZ_PGUB01000128.1:0-10799 GCF_002924285.1 Aquimarina sp. I32.4
TGAAACCATTTAATGGAGTGGCAACTAAATATCTACAGAATTATATGAACTGGTTTATGGTCTTGGAACGCATAAAAGAGAATAACCAACGTCTCAAATCCTTTGCCTACTATGCCCTTGCTGGACAAAATGCATGGCAAATTTGGAAAACAACAACTGAATCAGTCATATAGTAGAATATAGCCTTTTTTAATAGAAGTTGGAATTAATTTTACTTTTTTATACATACTAAATAAACTAAAAAATCAAAAAACGAGTTTATATATCTATTCTATCTTATTGGTGCTTAGTATTGGTAAATTAAAACCATTGAAAAGAATTAATCAAATAAGTGAATTGTTTTATATTTGAGAAGTTATAAATATAAATACATTTCTGAATGTACATTTATTATTAATGATAATTAAAAATAGAAATGGATACTAGTTTTTTTGCGCATGAGACTGCAGTTATAGATGATGGATGCCAAATAGGTGGTGGTACCAAAATATGGCATTTTTCTCATATTATGGCAGATTCTGTAATTGGAACAAGATGTAATATTGGGCAAAATGTAGTGATTTCTCCAGAAGTGATTTTAGGTAATAATGTAAAAATTCAGAATAATGTTTCTGTGTATACAGGAGTTACTTGTGGTGATGATGTGTTTTTAGGGCCTTCTTGTGTTTTTACCAATGTTATAAATCCTAGGAGTGCTGTAAATAGAAGAGAAGTGTATACAAAAACACATGTAGGGAAAGGAGCTACTATTGGTGCTAATGCAACCATAGTTTGTGGTCATGATATAGGAGATTACGCTTTTATTGGAGCAGGAGCTGTAATAACAAAAACAGTGAAACCTTATGCTTTGGTAGTTGGTAACCCTGCAAAGCAGATAGGATGGATGAGTGAATATGGAAATAGATTAGATTTTGATTCTGAAGGAATCGCAATATGTACTGAAAGTAAAGAGAAATACAGGCTTATAAATGAGACTGTTGTTAAAATATAAAATATGAAAATACATAATTTTGCGATAATGGGGGTTGCTGGATATATAGCACCTCGACATTTGAAAGCGATTAAGGATACTGGTAACAACCTAATAGCTGCACTTGATAAATTTGATAGTGTTGGTATTATGGATAGTTTTTTTCCTAATTCTCACTTTTTTGTTGAATTTGAACGTTTTGATAGACATATAGAGAAGCTAAAAAGGAGAAAAAACGTTCAATTGGATTATGTGAGTATATGTACTCCTAATTATTTACATGATTCTCATATCAGAATGGCATTGAGAAGAGGGGCTAGTGCAATTTGTGAAAAACCATTGGTGCTAAATCCTTGGAATATTGATAATTTGGTAGAGATAGAAAAGGAATCAGAAGGAAAAGTAAATACCATTTTACAGTTACGACTGCATCCAAGTATTATTGCTTTAAAAGAAAAAGTTGATAATGGACCGAAAGATAAAATTTATGATTTTGATTTAACATATTTAACTTCTCGGGGAAATTGGTACCATGCGTCATGGAAAGGAGATATTTCTAAATCAGGGGGTATTGCTACTAATATAGGAGTTCATTTTTATGATATGCTATCTTGGGTTTTTGGAGATGTAAAGGGAAATAAAGTTCATGTCTTAACTGATGATACTGCATCTGGGTATTTAGAATTTGAAAAAGCTAGAGTACGATGGTTTTTATCTATTAATTATGATAATATTCCTGATGCGATAAAAGAACAAGGAAAAAGAACATATCGATCAATTACAATTGATAACGAGGAGATAGAGTTTAGTACTGGGTTTACAGAATTGCATACCAGAAGTTATGAAGGGATTTTGAAAGGTGAAGGGTTTGGACTTTTGGATGCCAAAAAATCTATTGAAATTGTTCATGATATCAGAAATGCAGAAGTTAGTGCATTGCAAGGAGATTATCATCCTTTTGTAAAAAGATAATAGTATACTATTTGGTTTAAAAGTTTTTTGTGAGGCTAAATAAATAGTGTAATAGATGTTTCTGGCGATGAGTGTTTTGTAGGTTGTTGTTTTATAGTTGTTTATGATGGTGGTGAATGTATTCTATTTCATCAACTATGTAGTTGTTTTTTTGATAGAATTTACATGCGGTACTATTGTCTAATTGAGAGACAACTCTTATTTCGTTATAACCTTCTGATAAAACAGTGTTTTCTACTTTGTTTAATAAAGAGGAGCCAATGCCTATTCCTCTGTGGTTGTGGGATGTAGCTATTAATCCTATTTGAAAATAATTTTCTTTTTTCTTTAAAGTTATAAAGCCTATTATTTCATTTTCTTTTTTATAAATAAAAACATGATCTGCTAGTTGGCCGTTCAGGCTATTTTGAATCCAAAGAGTATATAATTCTTTAAAATATGAGGATAATCTAGGGTCCAATTTAAATCTTGAAAATGCTCCACTAGCTAATGATAAATTCAATAACTCTTTTGTTAATTTTCCGTTATATGTAATGATATGTTGGTTGGTAATGTTTTTTCTTTTTGCTGAAATTAATTTTTTAAAAGTTACTTTTTTATCATAGCAAGGGATGTGAGTGTTTTTTAATAACTTGCTTGAATGAATGTAAACTAAATCGAAGTCAGTTATTTTAATTGACGGTAATTCTTCATTATAGAGATGTAATTTTCCAACCTTCATTCCGAAGAAATTCGAGTCCCAGTCTAACAGAATTATTTCTTTTTTTGAAGTATCCATTTGTTTGGTTATGAATTTATTTTTTTTGAAATAATATAAGTCGGTCTTTGTTTGACTCTATCAAAAGTTTTACCTAAATAAACCCCAATTATACCAAGAATAAAAATGATTAATCCTGATAAAAACCATATTGAAATTACTATACTGGCAAAACCTAATACTTTTATTTCTCCATTAAGATATTTGTAGAGGTATAATAATCCTGAAAAAAAAGAAAGAAGAGCAATGCTTAGCCCTAAACGAATAGTGAGTCTAAGCGGTTTGTCAGAAAATGCAATAATGTTATCTATTGCTAGGTTAATTAGCTTTCTCCAGGAATAAGAAGATTTCCCTTCTCCTCTTGAATTATGTTCTACATATATTTTGGTGCTTTTAAAGCCTACCCATTGAACCATTGTTGGAAAAAATCTAACATGATCTTTCATAGAAAGAATAGATTGGATTACTTTTTTATGATAGATTCCAAAGTTTGCTATTGAGGCATCTTGTTTGCTATCTGTCAGGTAACCAAATGTTTTATAGAATATTTTTGAAGAAGTTTTTTTTATTACATTATCCTGTCTGATCTCTCTTTTTGCATATACAATATCATACCCTTCTTTAGTCTTATTTAGTAATTTTGGAATTTCCTCGGGTTGATCCTGTAGATCACAATCCATAACTATAACCCATTTTCCTTTAGCATTAGCTAATCCTGCAGTTATAGCATAATGTTGCCCAAAATTTCTGCTTAATTTTAAACCTAAAACATTTTTGTTTTTTTTACAAATATTTTCTATTGCATTCCAAGATTCATCGGGGCTACCATCTTCGATGAGAATGATTTCGTATTCGTTACAAATAGATGATAATGTGTTTTCTAAGCGATGTACAAGTTCATCGATAAGATTTTGAGCTAAATAAACAGGACTTATTATTGATATTTCCAACTGTGTAGTTTTAATGAAAATGAAATGTTTCTTTTGAAATTATTATGTATTCAAAATTATACAACTCTATTGATTAAACAGGTTGTTGCTATCGAAAAAATAACTAAATTTAAAATCTTTTCTAAGATAATCAATTTCAATGATTCCATTTAATAAGCCATACATGACTGGGGATGAGCTGTATTATATTAAAGATGCAGTATTACGAGGGAAAATTTCTGGTAACGGATATTATACTCGAAAGTGTCATGGTTTTTTTGAAAATACAATCGGTTATAGGAATTGTTTGTTAACTTCTTCTTGTACAGATGCTTTAGAAATGGCAGCAATTCTTGTTGATATAGAACCAGGAGATGAGGTGATAATGCCTTCATATACTTTTGTGTCTACAGCTAATGCTTTTGTATTAAGAGGAGCAAAAATTATTTTTGCAGATAGCTGTAACAACAATCCTAATATTGATGTAGAGTCTATAGAAAGTCTAGTAACAGTAAAGACAAAAGCTATTGTTGTAGTGCATTACGGAGGAGTGGCTTGTGATATGGATGTAGTTATGAATATTGCGAGTAAATATAATTTGTTTGTTGTAGAAGATGCAGCACAAGCTATTGATTCTTATTATAAAGGGAAATTATTAGGGACTATTGGTCATTTAGCAGCATTTTCTTTTCATGAAACTAAAAATATAATTTCTGGAGAAGGAGGGATGTTAGTTATTAATGATGAACGTTTTGATAAACGTGCAGAGATCATTTGGGAAAAAGGAACTAACCGATCTGCTTTTTTTAGAGGAGAAGTAGATAAATATTCTTGGGTAGATGTAGGCTCTTCTTTTTTACCTTCGGATGTTACAGCTGCTTTTTTATATGCCCAATTAGAAAATTTAGAAAAGATACAGAGTAGAAGAAAAAAATTATGGACTGTTTATTATGATGAACTTAAACAATTGGAAAATCAAGGTTACCTGCAATTACCTGATTTGCCATATTATGCTTCTGTAAATGGACATTTGTTTTATGTGATTTGTAAAAGCATAGAAGAAAGAAATATGCTAATTTTATTTTTGAAAGAGAATGGAGTTTATGCTGTTTTTCATTATGTTTCATTGCATAAAAGTTCTTTTTATATGAATAAAAATGTAAATATAGAACTTAAAAATTGTGATACCTTTGCTGATCAATTATTACGATTACCACTGTATTATGAATTGGATATAGAAGATCAAGATAAAATAGTGAATTTGATTAAAACATTTTTTGATAAAAAATAGCACCATATGAAATTTAATTTTGAATCAAAAGTTACTTATCGTAATGGATTTATCTTGATTGCAGTTTTGATAGGGATAACGATGACTTTTTTAAGTCAGGATTATGGCCCATTAGAAGATACAAAAATTCATCAGGATCATGGGGTTAGGATTTTAAATTATTTTAGAGGAGTAGATGAAATAGCAACTTTAAGCCCTGTTGATGATCAAGGAAATTATATTGATGTGGCAAAAAGCCTTGATCATGAATATCGAGGAATGAATGGTTTTGGAGGTTTTTTTGATTTATCATCTAATTTTTTATACCAATATTTTAATTTTGTAGGTCTTTATGAGTTTAAAAATTTACTGAACTCTATTTTTGGATTTTTACTTTTTTTGTTTTGTGGTTTATTAGGGAAAGAGTTTGGTGGGTGGAAAGTTGGATTGCTTACATTGTTGTTTGTTGTATTAACTCCTGTCTTATTTGGATATTCAATGAATAACCCAAAAGATATTCCTGCAGCAGCATTTTATATGTTTTCTCTGTTTCATATTATCAAATTGCTTAAAGAATTACCAGATGTAACTCTTAAAAGATCTTTTTTTTTAATATTAAATATCTCACTACTTATAAATATTAGAGTAATTGGTTTAATCGTTATTGGATATGTTTTATTAGCAGTTTTACTTTGGTGGTTGCTTGAAAATTATAAATCAAATTTTAAAAAAAATATAATAAAAGACACTCTGCTATTAGGAGGTAAAGTTTTGGTTGTGTGTATGCTTTCGTATCTAGCGGCAAGTATTTTTTGGCCATATGCTCAAACTAACCCGATAACGGTTCCTGTTGAAATATTGTTTAAAATGGGAGCGTTTAGAGGTTTTGAAAACCTACAATTATTCGAAGGACTCTGGAAGAGTAGTTTTCATATGCCATGGTATTATGCTATCAAGAACCTCTTTATTATTACAATGCCTTTGCATGCATTTGTTGGTTTTTTTTTAATTCCTTTCTTATATTATAAGAATACTAATAAAAACAAACTTTATGTGTCAATTGTTTTATTTAGCTCAGTATTTCCGATGCTATTGGTTGCTATAGGTGATCCAAATAATCACGATGGTTCAAGACAATTTATGTTTTCAGTTCTTCCGATTGTAGTTATAAGTGCATTAGCGTGGTGTAGGTTGTTTCAGCTAATACATAAGAAAAGCATTCTAAGATTGGTATATGTAGCTCTTATTTTGTTATTGGTACAACCATTAAAATTTATGATACAATATCATCCTATGCAGGCTTTGTATTTTAGTCCTATGATAGGTGGAGTTGCAGGTGCTTTTGGTAATTATGAAATAGATTATTATGGGGTTGCAGTAAAATCGGCATTAGATTGGTTGGAAGAGAATGTGAGTAATGATGAGAATCCACCAAAAATACGAATATATTATGGTAGTAGGACAAAAGCGACATATCATTTGGATAAAAGCTCAGGTTTACAATTTGTATCAACATATCGGCATTCTTTAGATTGGGATTATTCTATAATTTTACTTGCTGAAGGTAAATATAAAAGAGATCATCTCAATGTAAATTGGTCAACGGAAAACACTGTCCATGAAATTAAAATTGATGGAGTTGCTGTTGCTTTTATAGTTAAAAATCATAAAAGTATGGATAAACATATTAGTGAACTTAGACAGGAATTAATAGAAAAACCTTCGTCAAATGGATATGTTCAACTTAGTTTACTTCAGTATAGAAAAGGAGACTATTTAAAATGTATTCCTAATTTAAAAAAAGCAATTTCTTTAAACCCTAATAATAGTACTGCATTTAACAATTTATGTTCTGCATATAATAACCTTTTAATGTATGATGAAGCTAAAATTGCATGTGAAAAATCTTTAGAAATTACGGCAGATAAACTATTAACAAAAAATAATCTTACAATATCACTTAAAGGTATTCAGAAGAAAATCAATAAAAAACTCTCCTTACAAGAATTACTCAGTCTTAGTTATAGTTATTATCGGTTAGGGGATTTTGAGAAAACTATAAAAATTAGTTATGAATTGTTAGATAGTTACCCTAATAATAGTATTGCGTATAATAATATCTGTTCATCGTATAATGTTTTAGGTGATTATAAAAAAGCAATAGTAGCATGTGAAAAAGCACTAGAATTAAAGCCTGATTTTCAATTGGCCAAAAATAATCTTAAGTGGGCTCAACAAAAGAATAAGTAATAGTTTTCCTTATCTAATTTTGGGAGAAGAAAAATAATCGCTTTATGGAGTAGTTTTGTTTTACAATTTTTATCTGGGATTCTGTATTTATTTAAAATGTACTTAATAGGAGCTTATCATTGGTAATAAGCATAGTAACATTATAATAGATGTTAGCTATCTATATAGAAGAAACAAAATATTTAAAAAATAGAAAACCCAGTCAAAGTAGTTAGTCGTTCTAGTGCGTACATACCCAGCTCAGAATTTCCTTTGGGATTCAAAGGAGGGCTCCATACTGTTACAGTATATTGATTAGGATGTATAGCAACAATACCACCGCCAACTCCACTTTTTCCTGGTAGCCCTACCCTGAAACTAAATTCACCAGCCTCATCATAAAAACCGCAAGTTTGCATGATTGCGTTGATACGTTTCACCTTTTGAGGAGGTACTATTTGATGCTCATCAGATAATCGTTTGCCACCATTGGCATAGATCATAAATGCAGTAGATAATTCTTTGCAAGACATTTCTATAGAACATTGAAAAATATAGAAATCAAGAACAGTTTCAATATCATTGGTGATGTTTCCAAAAGCTTTCATTAGATTTAATAAAGCAGCATTACGATGGCTATATGCTTTTTCTGAAGCAAAAACTTTTGGATTAATATTTATGCTAGTAGTGCCAGTGAGGCTATGAATAAAACTTAAAAAATCCTCCTTGGGGTTGTCTAATTGAGAAATTAAAATATCACTAATCACCAAAGCCCCTGCATTTATAAAAGGGTTTCTAGGAATTCCATTTTCATATTCTAGCTGTACTAGAGAATTAAAAGGATCTCCAGAAGGTTCAACATCAACACGGGCAAACAATTCAGTATCGTTCATCAAAAGCATTGCTCTGGTTAAAGCAAAAACTTTTGAAATACTTTGTATAGAAAACCGTTCATTATTATCACCAAAGGAGTAATGACCCGAATTAATACAATATAAGTGCATTCCAAATTTTTGAGGATCAATCTTGGATAGTTCAGGAATGTAGGACGCTACTTTTCCTGTTGATTGCATAGATAAATACTCTGTAGCAATGGTATCTAATATTTGTTGATAGTTCACCTTTTTTTTATATTTTAATGTAATTCTGATAACGAACTGCCGCTTTCTATTTCATAAGGCTCTTTGTTTTGTTCAAAGATTCTTGCGGTCAATTCTCCTTCTAATGTAATTTGATCTTTATAAACTTTCAACCAGCTTCCTTCTCGTAAACCAACAACGGGTTGAGAGTTTAGATTATGAAACTCTTTGATTCTAGTCTCTCTAGTCTCTCCTTTATGAGTAGAACTTGGATCTGGATCAAGATAATGTGGATTGATATTAAAAGGAACTATGCCTAGAGTTGCAAAATTAGGAGGATAAACAATAGGCATATCATTGGTAGTTTTCATAGTAAGACCACAAATATTACTTCCTGCACTTGTTCCCAGATAAGGTGTTCCAGATTGGATAGCTTCTTGTAGTGGACTGATCAGTCTATTTCTATATAATTGATCTACGAGTAGAAAAGTATTTCCACCACCAGTATAAATGCCTTTGGCATTTTTTAGAGCTTCAATTGGGTCAGAAAACATATGTATACTAACAATTCGTTTATCAATCTTTTTAAAGATGTTATTTACACCAATAGTGTATTCATCATGAGATATTCCACTAGGACGAGCATATGGAATAAAAAGTATTTCTTCTACATCAGTATAAAGATCTAATAATGTATTTTTTAGATAAGCCAATGGCTTACTTCCATGTATTGTTGAAGTGCTGGCAATGATAGAGTTAGTCATAATGGCGTTTTTTTATCTCGTAGTTTAACGTTTTCTTAGTTTAAAATTTTCTGTGAAAATAAAAAAATGTAGTATCTTAAAAAATAAAATTAAGTCTGTTTACTATGAAAATAAAATTATCTGTTCTTTTCGTTTGTTTTATAATTGCTACAACAACGGCGCAAATTACCTCTAGAGTTATGATAGAAGGTAAAATTAGTGCCCCGATTGGTGATAATGTTGAAGGAGTTGTTGTTTTTAACCGCAGTACTAATAAAGGTACCATAACCAATAAAGATGGCGGGTTTAAAATAAAAGCAGGCATAAATGATAGAATTGAAGTTGTAGCAATGCAATATCAACATTTTATGGTATTAATAGATAAGGGAGTGATGGATACCAAGAAATTAAATATATTTCTTAACGAGACTATAAATCAGCTAGAAGAGGTTGTGGTAACCCCATATGATTTACTTGGTAATGTATCAGTAGATGTAAAAAAAATAGGATTTAGTAAAAGTGGAATCGGTGATCTTGCAGAAGAAACTTCTTCTAGAATCAATGATACTGATTATGATTTTAGGCCCGATGGATTGTCTCCATTAGAAAACAAAGTGTTTTTAGAAGATAGAATGATAAATGGATTAAATTTTGTTAACCTTTTTAAATTGGTTTATACTACCAAAGAAAAAAATAAAAAAATAAAACAGCCCTCAGATATTGATGTAAAAATAAGAGATATGTATAATGATCAATTTTTTAAAGATTATTTGGCTGTAGAAATAGATCAAATCAATGATTTTATCCTTTTTGTAGAGAATAAAGGCCTGAATTCTGAGTATTTTAAATCTGGAAAAGAACTCGATCTTTTACAATTTTTGGCATATCAAAGTAAACTTTATCACAACAAGCAATAAAGCTTTCAAGAGTGTTACTGTAATTTTATCATAATTATATCGTCTTTTGGAATACTAATTCCCTGATTATATTCTTATGACAAAATTTATACGTTTTCTTTTTATTATAATCTCAATACATAGTTTTGGACAATCTGAACTTCTGAAAGGGAAAATCGTAGCAGATTCTCTTCAAGGATATGCTATTAATATTGTGAATTTTACCAAAGAAATAGGAGCAACGAACGAGGATAATGGTTTTTTTGAAATATCTGCTAGTATTGGGGATTCTGTAGTTTTTTCTTCTGTTCAATATCAAACAAAGACAATTATAGTAGTGCAAAATCATCTTCAAGAAGAAATAAATACTATTGTGTTACATCCCAGAGTACAAAAATTAGAAGAAGTAAAGGTGAGTACTATAGAACTTACAGGAAATATAGACAGAGATATAGGTGCAGTAGAGTTAGATCCTTTTGTTGATAACCAGGTATTAGGCCTTCCATTTAGTGATAAACCACAGCCAACAGTAGCCGAAAGAAGAATTTATACAGCAAGAAGCGGGATATTGGACTTGCCTATTAATTACCTGAGCGGAAAATTAAAAAAATTAAAGAGAATCAAAGCATTAGAAGATCTTGATGCAGTAGTACAAAGAGGAGAAATAACTTTTAATACGACCTTCTTTGTAGATGAACTAAAATTACCAGAAGATTTAATAACCGATTTCATGTATTACTGTGCCAAAGATGAATATTTTGTAGATCTTTTGGAAAACTCTAAAAGATTAACATTAGTAGAGTTTTTTCAGAAAAAGGTAAAGCCTTATAAAGAACACAAAGAGCTGGATTAGTTACTTTTTATTATGAGACGAAGCTTATTAATCGTTAGGGTAATTAGTTCTTATAAATCTTTCAGGCGGCGTATTTGGCGTGCTTATGATGGAAATATTTT
>NZ_PGUB01000129.1:0-10309 GCF_002924285.1 Aquimarina sp. I32.4
AAATAAGCTCTGTAAACTGTTTTAAAATAATCGAATCTCAATATTACGGCTTCAAATGAAAAAAGCGATTAAATAAACATTGATTTTATTTAATCGCTTTTTTCTAGTCATTGCTGAAAAAGTTAAGCTTTTTCAGTGCCCTCTTAATACAAGACCTCTTTTTGTCGGGGTGGCAGGATTCGAACCTGCGACCTCCGCGTCCCAAACGCGGCGCGATAACCGGGCTACGCTACACCCCGAAGTATAGTGTTTCTCTTTCGAGGGTGCAAATATAGGTAAATCATTTAAAATAAAAACAAATAGTTTCATAAAGTGAAAAATATTTTAAAAAGTTAGTTATTATATAATTCTATAACACTAGAAATATCGAATTATTCCATGAATTATAATAAAGATATTTATCATTAGTTTTCAGAATGTTAAAGTGTATCTTTTTAATAAAAAACACTAGTAAGATCAAGTGATAAACCACACTTAGATTGTATCTTTGTAATATTAATTTTGAAGCCAATTTCTTCTCTAAATTTTATCTATGGAAAATCTTGATGCGGCAAGACTCCAAATGGCATTTACCCTTATATTTCATATTGTTTTTGCTTGTATTGGTATGGTCATGCCTTTTTTTATGGTAGTATCTCATTATAAATGGTTAAAAACACGAGACCAGATATACCTCACTTTGACCAAATCATGGCAAAAAGGAGTCGCTATATTTTTTGTTACTGGAGCGGTCTCGGGCACTGCATTATCTTTTGAGTTAGGATTACTCTGGCCAGAGTTTATGAAACATGCTGGGCCGATTATTGGAATGCCTTTTTCATTAGAAGGAGCTGCTTTTTTTGTAGAAGCAATAGCGCTGGGGTTTTATTTATATGGATGGAATAAACTACCAGAAAAATTTCATTGGGTTACAGGGATTATTATAGGTCTATCTGGTGTAGCCTCAGGGATTTTGGTTGTAGCCGCAAATGGTTGGATGAACTCTCCCAGTGGATTTGATTATATAGATGGTCAATTCTTGAATATAGATCCTATACAGGCAATGTTAAACCCTGCTTGGTTTACACAGGCACTACATATGACTTTGGCTGCTTTTACAGCTACTGGTTTTGCCGTTGCAGGAATTCATGCATATCAAATATATAAAAATAGAAAAGTAGCCTTACATAAAAAAGCTTTCAAAATAGCAATCACTTTTGGAGCGATTGCAGCAATTTTACAACCTATAAGTGGTGATATTTCTGCAAAAGACATAGCACAACGCCAGCCTGTAAAACTGGCTGCAATGGAGGCTCATTATACTACCGAAAAGAATGTTCCATTATATATAGGAGGAATTGTAAATGCAGAAAAACAAGAGGTAAACTATAAAATAGAACTTCCTGGAATGTTATCTTTTCTTGCTTTTTCAGATTTTAATGCAGAAGTAAAAGGGTTAAATGATTTCCCTGAAGATGAACGTCCTAATGTAGCTATGGTACATTATGCTTTTCAAATTATGGTGGGTATAGGTACACTATTACTTTTTGCAGGTATTTTATATTTTGTTTCCTTAAAAAAGAAGCATTGGTTTAACAATAATAAATATTGGTTGCTATTTATTGTATTGGCTCCCATGGGATTTTTAGCCTTAGAAGCTGGGTGGATAGTTACAGAAGTGGGAAGACAACCTTGGATTATACATAAAGTTATGAGAACTAAAGATGCTGTGACACCAATGCCTGGTATTGTATTTAGTTTCTATATGTATATTGTCGTGTATCTGGCATTATCGGTTGCAGTTACATGGCTAATGCTAAGGCAGATTAGAGTATTAAATAATTCAAATTAGTAGATTATGTTATATGTAGTATTATTCTTTTTGATGTTTTCTTTATACCTATATGTCGTTTTAGGTGGCGCCGATTATGGGGCTGGAATTGTAGAACTTTTTTCATCTAAAGAGAATCAAAAAATCACTAAGAAGACTATTTATCGTGTAATGGGACCCGTTTGGGAGGCTAATCATATTTGGATTATTATTTTGATCGTAATTTTATGGATTGCCTTTCCTGTCTACTACAATATTATGGTAGTCAATTTACATATACCTCTTACTATCGTATTATTAGGAGTTACACTTAGAGGAGTAGCTTTCGTGTTCAGACATTATGATGCTGTAATCGATAATTCTCAAAAATTATACGATAGTCTTTTTATGATATCTAGCTTGATCACTCCTATATTTTTGGGAATGGTTTTTGGTGCTTTAATATCAGGTAAAATAGAAGTGGTAGAAGATGTAACAGCATTGACATTTTATGAAGCTTTTGTACAACCTTGGTGTAATGTTTTCAGTATTCTGGTTGGATTATTCTTTGCCGCACTTTGTGCCTTTTTATCTTCGATTTTACTAATTGGTGAATCAGATGAAAAAAATGAAAACATATATATTAGGAAATCTGCTATTGCTACAATTGTGGTATTTACTATAGGATTACTCACTTTTGGGTACGGATATAGTAATGGAAATGTATTTATTCTAGATTTTTTGAAAAGTCCATTTGCAATAGTTGCTGTTATTTTTTCTGCAATGTTATTGATTCCACTATGGAGAACTATTAAGAAAGGAAATAAAATATGGAGCCGTTTTTTTGCAGGATTACAAGTGTTTTTAATTCTACTGGCCGCTTTGATATCACATTTTCCAGATATACTTATTACCAAAACAGGAAGTATTAGTTTGATAGAGGATATAGCTCCAGATAGTGTTATCAAAGTCTTAGGAATTTCACTTATTATAGGAGGTACAGTCATTTTACCTGGGTTATTTCATTTACTGAAATCTTTTAAAATGATAAAAATTTTAGAACGAGATAATAATCCTCTAATTTAAACTGAAGATTATTATATTTGCTATCTAAAAATTTTTCGGGTAGTAGCTTAGTCTGGTTAAAGTGCTGGTCTGGGGGACCAGAGATCGGAGGTTCGAATCCTCTCTACCCGACTGAACTAAAACCCTATTTGTCAGTAGACAACGAGGGTTTTTCTGATTATATAGGGTAGTTCACGTCAGTAAATTGTATTTTTTAACTCTCTCTTTTAAAGGAAAAAACGATAGAAATAAAAAAAATGATATGAACCCTTTGGTGATTTCTTCATAGCTTTATAAAATATTCCATATTAAATTTTTTACGATAGAAAATTATTCTACCCTAATCTAAAAAATAGTAGATTTAGCACCCCCTATTTATATGAATACTAAAAATTAGTTTAATAATTTATTATGAGTCCTATCAGCAGATATATTCTTTCTTTACTTAGTTTTTTGTTTTTGGCAGGAAACATGCAAGCGCAAAATAAAAAGATAGATAGCTTAAAGAATGAATTAAAAATCTATACAAAGAAAGATACGGTTCGTGTAAAAATTCTCAATCACTTAGCTTTTTATCATTATAGAAGTAATCCACCACAATCATTAGTATATGCTGAACAAGCGGGTAAACTTGCGGATGAAATAAAATCAACAAAAGGAAAAGCTCGTAGTTTTTATATGAAAGGGATTACTTATATGGAACAAACTAAGTTTGAAGTTTCTATTAGCAACTTTAAAAAAGCAATAGAGCTATATGCCTCAATAGATGACTTAAAAGGAATAGCAGGTTGTAAGAACGGTATGGGAGCTTTATATAATTATAGAGGTAATCAGAAACTTGCTTTAAAATATTTTAAAGAGGCATTGGCTATAGATCATAAACTTGGAATAAAAAAGAATATACCTAACTACCTCTATAATATAGGCAATATTTACTCTGGTATGGGAAAATATAAAGAAGCTTTAATTAATTTAAAAAAAGCATTAAACGCTTATACAAATAGTAATAATAAACATGGAATACTTAGTTGTTTAAATGCAATAGCCGTGGTGTATATAGAGCAAGGTAATTACTCATTATCTTTGGAGTATCATAACAAATCATTAGACGTTGCCGAAAAGTCTAATGATTCTATTGGTATTTTTCAATCCCTAAATAATATTGGTAACATCTATAAACAACAAAAATTTTATGATAAAGCACTAGGTTTTTATAATAAGGCTTTGAGTATTCAACAGGCTAAGCATAATACCAAAAACATTAATTCTATAACAAATAATATTGGGAGCATCTATATCAATAAAAAGGAATTTAATAAAGCTATCCTTTATTTTAAAAAATCTATTAAGGTAAGTAAAGAGGTTAATGATAATGATTATTTAGCCATTGGCCTTAATGGTTTAGGTTTTGCGTATTTGGGAATTAAAAAATATTCAAAAGCTTTAGCTAGCTTTCAAGAAGCAAATAAAATCACTAATACTACTCAAAAAAAATACGAATTATTAGAATCTTATATAGGTATTGCAAGTGTATATTACTATATGAATAAATACAACTTGGCATTAGTTAATGCTGAAAAAGGAGCTCAATTAGCAACTAAATATAAATTTTTAAAACACCAACGAGATGCTTATGAGTTACTCTCCAAAATAAACAATAAAATAGGAGAGCACGAAAAAGCTTTTTTAAATCATCAACAGCTAAAAAAATTAAATGACAGTCTTTTTAATAGAGAAAACATTAAGAAAATTGCAGAATTAGAATACGAGTATAAATATAAAAATGAGTTAGCATCTGCAGAAAAAAGAGAATTAAGGTTGACCAAAACAGTAAAAACAACCTCTCAAAGTTTAGAAAAATCACAACGTAACTTATTACTTGGTGTAATAGCTTTTTTAATAACAATTTTAATTTTCGGAGCAACAATTTTCTTTTTAAAATTAAGAAACGAAAAATCTAAAACACAGAATATAGTAATTGAACAAAAATTGTTACGCTCGCAAATGACACCTCATTTTATTTTCAATTCACTTTCTGTATTGCAAGGCATGATTTTAAATAAAGAAGAGAAAAAATCTGTTTCTTATTTGTCAAAATTCTCAAAATTACTTCGAATTATTTTAGAAAATTCAAGAGACAAAATAGTTTTACTTTCTCAAGAGTTAACTGCCATAGAAAACTATCTAGCACTTCAGAATTTAGAAAACGAAGCATATACATATACCGTTTTTGTAGAGGATACCATAGATGTATCGGTGTTTAAAATTCCGCCAATGCTTATTCAGCCATTTGTTGAGAACGCCATAGAACACGCATTTGTAAACCAAAAAGAAAATAGAATACTTGATGTTCATCTATCCTATTTGAACAAAAAGTTGATTTGTACGATTACTGACAACGGTATTGGGATTGACTCTCTGGTAAAAAGTAAAAATCAAGATAAAAAATCATTGTCTACCACAATAACCTCTGAACGATTAAAGATGTTATCTAATGATTTTAAAATGAAAGGTTCAGTTATTATTGAAGATAGACAGAAATATAACGAGCAAGGAACCATCGTTACTTTAATAATTCCTTATAAAATTTTAACCATATGAAAACATTAATAATAGAAGATAAGGAATACATAAGAAAAGGCTTACTCAACCTATTGCAATTAATAGATGCAGAGATAGAAGTAATAGGGGAATGTGAATCGGTAAAAGATGCTGTTGTTGTAGCAAATGCTTGTAAGCCAGAATTAATTTTTCTGGATATTAATCTTACTGATGGTACTGGGTTTGATTTTTTAGAACAAACCGAAAACTTATCCTTTAAAATCATTTTTATTACTGCTTATGAAGAACATGCCTTACAAGCCTTAAAAATTGGTGCAGTAGATTACCTTTTAAAACCTGTAGATGTAGAAGAACTACAAATGGCATTACAGAAAGTGACTGAATTACCCATAACAAAACAAAAACAGCAGGTTAAGATTGCAAAAGAAGCTTGGAGCAATGAAGATTCTAAATTAATATTGTCACTCCATGACAGTTTTCAGGTCGTAGATTTAAATGAACTATTATTTTGTGAATCAGATAAAGGGTATACAACATTTTATTGCAGTGACAATAAAAAATATATGGTTTCCAAAACCTTAAAAGAATTTGAAGAACGTCTTTCTAAAGCTAGTTTTACACGCCCACACCAATCATTTATGGTTAACTTGAAATTTATAGATAAATACGACAAGTCTGGTGTTATTTATTTAAAAAACGGAAAAAAAATACCAGTATCTTCTCGTAAAAAGGAACACTTTTTAAGCACATTTTTAAATTGGAATAATCACTAAATTTCTTCCTTTTACAGATATTTAATCAAATATCTCATTTATTTGTTCTACTTCTTCAGAAATAGATTCTCTATTTTCTAAGACATTCTTACACACTACTTTTATTGGTGTATAAATAAAATCATTATAAATATTATGATGATAAACCAAAAACAAATTAAAATGAAAGTATTAAAATTTACAGCACTAGTAGGAGTAATAATTACACTACTATCTTGTGGAGGAGGAGCTAGTAAACAACCGGCCAATGCAGAAGGATTTGCAGTAATAGAGGAGGAAATAAAAAGCAAATTTGGTGATGAAGCTTATTTTACACATTTATCAATTGCATACAATAAATCTATTGGCAATATGATTGGGGTAACCGTTACAAAAGCTCCAGAGTCTTTAAAAATGGGGCAATGGAATTTATCCCAAGGTAATTGGACGCAAAATTCAGAAATATCTTTAGAAGTCCCAGAAGGAACAAAAGCTGTAGACTTTATGTTTCAGTTAAACGAAAAAATTAATCTCTCAAAATTAGGTGAATTAGTTGAGAGTTCTTGCAAACAATTAAAAGAAGAAAAAAGTATAGAAAATCCAACTTTGAGTATGGCACAGATAAAATTTCCAAAAAATGGAGATATAACTAAAACTGAATATGTTGTAATAATAATACCAGAAAATGGAGGGACTAATTTTATCTTTAGTTATGAGCTAAACGGAGATTTTATTGGATTGAATTACTAATCTTTCTTACTATCAAATTTATTATACAGATGGAAAAAATAATTACAGTTAAAGATCAGTACAATTCATTAGATACACTTCATGGTTTTTTGAAAACAGCATCTTCTTTTGAATGTTCTAAAAAGTATGATATCTGGGAAGTTAGAAAAGATCATAACGGACAAATAGCGCAATGTGTAATTCTTAAAAAAAGCGCAATGCATGGAATTAAGCTATATTTCACAGAAGATAATACGGTAAAAATGAATCATATTATACCAAGTTCGATTATGAATGTTTATTTTGGTAAAAGTGTAAAGATACGAAGAGGGATTATTGAATTAATTGCTGGAAAAATAAAAGATGCATTGCTAGCACCTGCTCAGAAAAAAGTATTTCAAGAGCTGGAAACAGTGGTAGATAAAGTAGCGGTATAACATAATAAATCTCAATAGTATAAAGAGAGTATAAAAAGATTGATATATAGTAAACTATGAAAAGGCTTTTAATAATTGTAATAGCAATAACCTTGACAGGATGCGGAAACGGCTATTTTTTTGAGACTGAAGCAATATATCAAGCAAGCATTTCAAACCTTAAAGTTAATATCACCGCAACAGGACATGTCTTAGATGGTAATGATCTTACTGATGGATTGGCAACAGGTATGATTACAAGTGTGAAATTTTCAGATACTATTTGTTTTAAGGCAAATACGATTAAATTCATATCGCTTAGCTGCAAGAAAAATAAAATCACTACTCCAATAAACTTTACAACTTCATTGGAGTATTGTCTTAATAAAATCGGATATTTAAGCTATAGCAAACAAGAATTAATAGAGCTTGGAGAAATTATTAAATATGCTTATCCTTATGTTTCCCTATTACTTGGTATCTTTAAAGTATGAAATTAATTGAGTTTTTTAAGCATTATCCAGACGAGGAAAGCTGTAAGATAGCATTTAAATCGTATCGTTTACAAGAAGGTGTAACGTGTAAAAAATGCGGTAGTACTTCACATTACTGGAAAAAGAACAGAGAGCAATGGGAATGTAAGAGCTGTAAGCATCGTACCACTTTGAAGAGTGGAACGGTAATGCAGAGCAGTAAATTGCCCTACCAATACTGGTTTATAGCCATGCACTTAATAACAAGTACAAAGAAATCATTTTCTGCTAAAGAAATTCAACGTCAAATAGGTCATAAACGTTATGAGCCTATCTGGTCAATGGTTCATAAATTACGAAGTGTTATGGGGCTTAGAGACGAACAATACGAATTAGGAGAGGAAATAGAATTAGATGAAGGTTTTTTTGAAACTGTCTCTATAACAAGGGATAAAACAGAACCATTAAAACGAGGACGGGGAAGTCAGCGTCAATCAACGGTGTTGGTTGCAGCAGAATCAAGAGTAGAAGAACAAAATTATAATCCTAAAAAACATAGAACTAAAAAACGTGTAGGATATTTAAAGATGACGGTTATTGAATCATTAAAAAAAGAAGATTTAGCTGTGGTGGTAAAGGAAAAGGTAAAAAAGAATACTAAAATTGTTTCAGACAAATCAAACAGTTATAATAATTTGAAAGAGGATTATAATTTGGATTCTAAAGTGGTTCCAAAAAAAGAAATTAACACAATATTACCATGGGTGCATACAGCAATAAGCAATGCTAAGAGATTGCTACTTGATGTACATCATAGAATAGATGATGATTTTCTTCAAAACTATCTAAATGAATACTGCTTTAAGTTTAATCGAAGGTATTTTGATAATATTTTCGATAGACTGATGGTCGCAGCTGTATCTAATAGATGGAATTATCTTGGGGAAGAAAACGGATAAGCATAAAAAATAATTATAATTTTCAGATGTAAACAGATGAAAAAAACAATTCTTCTTATATGTCTTTTAATGATTTTTACAGGATGCACTATGAATACTTCTGATTCTGAAAAAGAAGTAGTTTTTCATAAGACACACGAACCCAAAAAATCAAAAGCTCCATTTTCTGATATTGTACAAGTTGGAGAATTATACTTTCTCTCTGGGCAGATAGGTATGGATCATAGTATAAGGGAATTAGTTGATGGAGGGATAAAGGAGGAAACAAAGCAAGCTTTGGAAAATATAAAAGATGTTTTGTAGCATAAACAAGAGTTATACTAAAGACTTTTTTCTTATTCTAATTATTGTAAAATCGTAATTTAATATTATTTACCTTTGCACACTTATGCAAAAGAGTGTACAGAAATTGGTAAATGATGGAAAAATGCTTCCTCTGATGGAAGAATTTTATACCATTCAGGGAGAAGGTTATTATAAAGGGACAGCAGCCTATTTTATAAGAATAGGAGGTTGTGATGTAGGATGCCATTGGTGTGATGTAAAAGAAAGCTGGAATGCAGATTTACATCCTCCAACCGATACCGATGTGATTATAGAAAATGCTCTTAAACATAGTAATGTAATTGTAGTCACAGGAGGAGAGCCTCTTACTTGGAATATGATCCCACTTACAGATGGACTAAAAGAAAAAGGAGCTAAAACGCATATCGAAACATCAGGAGCATATCCTCTTACAGGTGATTGGGATTGGATTTGCCTTTCTCCTAAAAAAAGAATGCTACCAAAAGAAGAGGTTAGTAAAAAAGCAAATGAGCTAAAATGTATTATCTATAATAAAAGTGATTTTGAATTTGCAGAAAAACAAGCTGCAAAGGTTTCGGGGGAGTGTGTGTTATATCTTCAGCCAGAATGGAGTGTAAGAGATAAGGTCGTACCTATGATTGTTGATTATGTAATGAAAAACCCAAAATGGAAAGTATCATTACAAACACACAAATATCTTAATATCCCATAATAATACTTGTAAACACCTTGATTTTTAGTGTAATACCGTAGTTTTATTCTGTGAAACGAGTAAAATTTACCATTCGTCGAACAAAAGTGTTATTTTAAACACACTTTTTGGTCAGTTAACGATTTTTTGAAAAGACAACTGATAATATGCTTTAAATTTATAGTATAATTATAAAATCAGGATGTTATGAAATATATTACTACTTTTTTTGGACTAAAATTTAATATTATAATAAGTTTTTTAAGAGATTTACCAGGAGCATCACGTTATGCGATGGGTAAATAGATTGGGCATGGGTATAATAATATATTACTTGTTATTACATGCTATAGTGCTTTGATTAAGAGATTGTTTTGCAGAGACAATCTCTTAATTTTTATAATAAGAACTGATTTAAACTTTTTTTTGAATTGTAAAAACGGGCTGCCGATATTTGCGTTACGACACGTAAATTATTTAAAATCAGCTCATTATGTACAGTGTACTAGACAAATATACAATAGAAATGGAAATAATTCCACACATACCATTAGCCAAGCGAGGGTT
>NZ_PGUB01000130.1:0-10171 GCF_002924285.1 Aquimarina sp. I32.4
CACTTGCCCATTATCAGTCTTACCAATACAGCCTAAATATTGTCTGGAAACACAAGCTGACATTTTTCCTTTTTTACCAAAACCTACCTCATCTATCAGTAAACCAGTAGGTTGTTTATTATTAACAAACATCTTTGAAGATTCTAAGGCTACTTGGTCCATTAAATTTCTAAACGACCAACAATCGCTATTGATAAAATGATTAATGCTTTGTTGATCCAAACAAGACAAGTGATCTGCTATATTCTGGCAGTTTACAGTCTTCTTTTCTAGTTTGAAAAGCGATTGAAAGTAATCAAAGGCGTGTTGCCTATAAGAAAACTTGACAATCTTAAAGTGCGTACTAAAATCTGAAAAGAAGGAAGTAAAACTAGAACGGACAGATTCCAAAAATTCAGGGGTTTTGGAATCATTTTTTTTGGCGGATACTATCTATTATAGCACGCTTTTGTTTAATTTGTGAAACATTTATTTTGAAGGAGCAAAATAGTGTGTTTACTATCATTCACAAAACGTTTTGCTCCTTTTTTCTAAGATGACAAAGTAGGAATACTTTGAATTTACTGTAAAAAAGAAAATCAGCTATTTTTTGTTTATGCAAAGAAGGAAAAGTTAGCATAGCTACGGTTAATTTTTATTCTGAAGCATAGGCGAAAAAGAGAATTTTATTGCGGTAAATTCAAAGTGTAAATGGTATTATTCTTTTGTTACCTTACTATATAAACAAAATCATTTCTATTGTGAGTTCTATTTATTGATCATAGCAATACCTTTTGAAACATTTTTACTGCTTTTAGTTTCCAACCTTTCAGCATTAATAATTCCAATACCAGTGACTTTTAAGTTAGAAGTAGCTGCATAACCAGAAATATTAATATTAGACA
The DNA here is from genome assembly GCF_002924285.1 of Aquimarina sp. I32.4. Classification (NCBI taxonomy): domain Bacteria; kingdom Pseudomonadati; phylum Bacteroidota; class Flavobacteriia; order Flavobacteriales; family Flavobacteriaceae; genus Aquimarina; species Aquimarina sp. I32.4. The sequence goes on from NZ_PGUB01000130.1 coordinate 885, forward strand.
ACCCTTTTAAGTTAACACTGAGATTAGTAACAGAAACCTCTAATTTTCCGTTTAAAATACCATCCCCACTTATAACTAAATCTTTTTGATTTATTTTATCCTCCGAGATTAGTGTTATTACTCCAGTCATGTTTAAACCTGATATTCCAGAATGATTCAGGTAAATAATGTACTTAGAGTTTTTGCAATTACCACAACTTTTTTTATTATAAATATATAGCTCACCATTGCGAACTTCTGTAATTAAATCTACCATATCAGAGTTGTTTTTTGCTACAATCTCTATAGAGTGATTAGGGTCTCTTTCTAAATGAAGCTCCACATTACCTACAAGGTTTACCTTATCAAACTTTTCTAAGTTTCGAGTTTTTTCCTTATTTGTTATGCTACAGCTAGTAAATAAAATTCCGAATAATGCAATAAATATATTTTTTTTCATTTCAATTTGTTTTAATGAGTTTTGCTTTTCTTTTTTTTAATGATTAAATTAATATTGGTACAATATCCGTTTAACCTATCGCTCTTAGTAATCATTTTTACCAAAGTGTCGTAATGGGTAGTTGAACTGTAATCAACAGTCTCATTGATACATCTATTTTTTGATATATATTGAGACCACCCTTCTTTGATCAACATCTCCTCTTTTAGGGGATGCCTGCATACTGCCATCTAATTACTTTGATTATGGTAGAATTGATAGTGGTTGATGTATTGCACTTCAGAAATTTATCTAAAGCAGTATTCAAATCGTCTTTTTGAATAGGTTTTAATAAATAATCAACACTATTTACTTTAAATGCTTGAATGGCATACTGATCAAAAGCCGTGATAAAAATAATAGGAGCTGTAACCTCTATTTTATGAAAAATCTCAAAACTCAATCCATCGGCCAGTTGGATATCCATAAATACCAAATCCAGAGTAGTGTTTTTTTGAAACCATAGCACAGCATCTTCAACGGTATCGATTATATCCAACAATTCATAATCAAAATTACATGCTTTTAACACGCGTTGTAATTGGCTTGCTGCTCGTGGTTCATCTTCAATTATCAATATTTTCATAATTATTCTTTTGTACTGATGTCTTGCTCTGTGGGAATCAAATATTAAACTCTTAACTAGTTTATAAAATGACTTTAAGCTAAATCGTCGTTAAGTTTGGTTGAATTGTAAAATTTGTGTCTTGATTATTCTTCTCTTACTAGTATACAGAAATTACTCATTTAAACGACCAAGAATTATATTCTAGAATTAGAAAAATGTGCTTTTTGGTATAGGTAACGATAATAATGAAGAAGGAATGTGTATGGAATGGAAACTTAACAGGCTTACAAATAAATCTTACTACACCATTAATACACGTTTTTTAAAATAGGCAAAACACTAAAATGAATAGGGTGAAAACCTATTTGTTTTAGTGTTTTTACCTCTTGATTGTAGTGATGCAAACTTATAATTTTATACTATAAAATAACTTAAGATTTAGGAATAACATTTAAATCTCAAAACAAAAACATTATGGCTATAGAGTTAGAAATTCGAGATGGTTCTCCTCACTGGTATTTAAGCCCAGATATATGGGTAGTAAAAGAACCTGAAGATTTAATTGAATCAGTGCCAGTTGCTGGCATGCCTTTCTTTGTAAAAGCAAAGGTGAAAAACCATGGAACGACAAATACAACAAATGCAACTGTAAAATTTTATTGGGCAAACCCATCTACTGGGGTAAATAGAAATACCGCAATACTTATAGGTCAATCATTTATTAGCTTAGACGGGGCAGGTGAGGCCGATGTACTATGCTTAACACCTTGGGTGCCTGAATATGTAAATAATGGACATGAGTGTCTTATAGTAGAAGTGTTTCATTCTAGTGATCCTTTACCAGGAACTGTAGATTTTAACGTACCAACAGATCGACATGTTGCTCAAAAAAATCTTTCTGTGTTAATGGCTTTTAGATCAATGTTTCACATGAATTTTGAAATGCATAACGGTTCACGAAAAAAAACAAAATTCAATGCAAAGGCAGAACAAGTAAGCATTAAAGAACTTCAAAATATTTCACCAGATCTAAAAGAAAAACTTAAGGGTAAAAAAGAAGGTAAGTTAAAAAATGTTGATTTTACCAATGAGCGTTGTATGGATAAGACAAGAGAGTTTTCAAAATGTAAAAATGATAGTGAAGAATTTATTCTTAATGGATTTGGAAAGAAACCTTTAGCAATTACAGGAAATATAGAAGGAGATTATGTCTTTTTAGTTGTCACTCAATATCATAAAAATGTTGAAATGGGAGGTTTAGGAATAGTAGTAATTAATGACAAAGATTAGTAAGCATGATACCAATAAAAATAAATAACAGACCATTTGCATCGGATCTAATTACAGGTATAATGATGCCAGATGGGATTTTTGAAACAAGTTTAGGTAAAATGAAGCTAAATGCACATTTTTCCAATTCAAGTACCAATAGTTTAAGTGGATTAAGCATTTATGTTGAAAGTGCTTCTCATCCAGGAATTGTAGTTACTCCAGTAACACACCATGTAAGTTTATTAGAAAGCGGAGCATCTGTATTACAAAATTGGGATGTAGATATTTCAGCGGCTTCAGCAGGATCACATTATGTTAGTTTTATTGTTGAAAATACAAGTGGTAGACAAAGAATCATTAAGAAGATTTTTATTACAAAAGTAAGCTTCGATTCAACTAGTGATACGTTCTTTGCCGAAACTCCTGAGGGGAAAATTGCAGTAAGATATAGAGAAGTTACAGAAGTAAATAAAACTAGATGCTGTAAAAAAGAAAGGTCAAAGAATAATGATTTAAGTTATGATGATTTCTTTGAAAATTTGAGCTATACTTTTTCATTAGGAAATAAAACATATGAATTATGTCCAGTCTTTTTCTTACCATTAAATTTAGAAACAGGTTGGACACCAAGTCCGCCTTACTCTGGACAGTATAGTGATTTGCCGTTTAATGACCCTTGGTGGAAAGTGGTGATTGCTATTATAGCTTTTCTAATACTTGTAGCTGCAGCAATTGTTGAAGCAACTTCTGGATCTGGTTCTATTACTGCAACAGCAGGTTGTACCACTACACCATCTGGTGTTTGCGCATCGGGTAGTGGAAGTAGCCCTGTTGCAGCAGGTCTTGTTGCTGCAGCTGCTGTTGTTGCAGGTATTGCGGCATATAGTGATGAAAGAGATTTGCATAGAATTGGGCAAGACAAAACGTTTCCGGGGCCAGGGGAATTGACCATAAGTGAGAGTATGACTTCTAAGTTAAAATACTTGGATAGTATTGAATTTGGCACACCATTTAAGGTTATTATAGATTGGCATTATGAACGATTAACTAGGGATCCGAATGGTGTTGAAAAATCATATGCATATTCTGAAGTTACCGAAAATAAAAATGTTCATTTATTGTCAAAATATGAAATTGAGGCACCAGATATTGTACGTCCATACAAGAAGGAGTATTTTATTGTTAAAGGAAAGTTTTATGATGAAAATGAGAAGTTATTCAAAGGTGAGCAATTATTTGTGAACTGCTTCTTAATACATAATAAAACAGGAAGAACCATAGATTTTATTCTTCAAGATAATGGTAGTAAGATAGATAAATTAAAAAATGATGGTACCTATACAGGAAGTTATTTTTTTAATAAAGAAGACGAAGGTAGGTGGAAAATCTATGTAGTTGCTCAAGATGTAAATCATGCTGACGAAAACATGACACCAGAAGAAGCGGCTCAAATTATTGGAGGTATCGTGCTTACCAATCAATTAGCAATTAGTTTCTCTGGTGGGTCATGTCCTTTAGTACCAGATGGTGATGTTCAAGTGGTAGTATAGCTACGGTTAATTTTTATTCTAAAGCATAGGCGAAAAAGAGAATTTTATTGCGGTAAATTCAAAGTGTAAATGGTATTAAATAAAAGTTAGCTTTTATTTTGGCACTGGCGAGCGTTGGATAATTGTGTGTAAAATAAATTGCCAAAACAATTTGATTTTATAAAACAATCCAGCGCTTGGTAGTGGCTATTTTATATAATGGAAACTGCCTAATCAATCATGAACTCTATAATTTAAATCATAAACCTCGTGAGTAAATTATAGCTACAAATGTTGATTGCTAAGAATCTAGTATTTTTTTTAAACTCTTACGGTTCTAAAATAGTTTGTACTCCATTTTCCAGCTGATATAGAGTAGTGATTTCTTTATTGGTTAAATTTCTATTGAAAATAGAGAAATCATCCATAAGTCCAATATACCCAAGTCCTAAATAAATATTTGATTTTGATACATCCCAGGTAAAAGGAGTATCGATAGTATTGCGAGTGCCCATGTGCTGACCATTCATATATAAAGAAGCTTGTCCGTTATCACTATTTAAATTAGAAAAATTAATCAAAATGTGTGTCCACTGATCTTTACCAAAAGGTGGATTTTTTACCCCAGTAAGACGTTTGTTAAAAATAGGATTTTCATTATCTGGTCCTTCAGGATTTGGGTTCCATATATCTCGATCTCCAATAACTCCTAATCTAAAATCTCGAGGATTCGCTTTGGTGAAATCAACCCAAATTGCAGCATCATTATAACTTTCATCTGTAATTTGAATAGGATCACAATAGCCAGGTTTCAAATCTGTAGCAGGATCTAAGCTTAACCAAAAAGAAATTGCACCACTCCAATTTTCTTTACTGTAAGCAATATTTTTTTCACTAGGATAATAAATATTTCCTTTACTTCTCTCTGTAAACACTAATCCATGACCATATTTCCCTTTTCCTTCTTGTCTACTAATATCAGGTTTGTGCAATCCTGCCATAACAGAATCAACAGTTTTTCTATTAGGTACTGTATATATACGTGGATCACCTAATGAGAAGTCGGCTTTAACTCCATGATCAAAAGAAGCATAAAAGGTTAGTGCCTCTTTTAAATTAATATTTATAGTATCTACAGCTGTAGTTTCTTTATTTACTGTAACTTCTTTAGGTTTTTCATTTTGTTTACAAGAATATAATGTTACACTACAAATTGCAATTATAAATGTAAATCGTTTTACTATTGATATGCTTAGCATCTTATTTTGTTTAGGTATGAGAAAAAAGTAAATCAAAGTTACTAATTAACCGCGTATTCAAAAAAAAGAAGTAGATCGGTTCATTATTTTTGATTGTTTAATTCAAAAAAAATCAAAGTGTTATATAATATATTTGTATTATGTAACTTTTCTTTGGCAATTGTAATGTAATAAGCTTTGCCAAAAGCAACGATAGGAGTGAAGTAGGAGTAAGATATTTGAACTATTAACAACAGCTCATTTTTTGTTTTGCATGCCATTCAAATAATTCCGTTATTAGCATTCATACTTATCCAAGAAAAGGTATACCACAAATTAAGTCTATAAAATCTATGCCACTATTCAACAAAAAGAAACGTATACAATATTTAGGATTTAATGATGTGTGGTTTTCGGTTGTTGGCATTTTGATTTTAAGTCTTAGTTCGGATTATATCTTTAATAATTCTTTTCAGAGTTATCCATTAGGATTAGCTTTTTATAGTTGGGGCGCTTCTTTAATCGTAACTATTTGTGATTGGCTGATTATACGAAGAATTTTAATCTTTTTACGTAAAAAGTATCCTGATTTTCGTGATGATGTAAAGCGTATAGTCATTTTTTTTATAGCCATTGTCACCACTATACTCATTGTTGATTATGTAGGAGGGAGTTTGATAGAGTATGTATATCGCTTTTTGGGTAAAAATGCAAATTATATTACACAGTTAAAAATATTGTTACCAGTTACCTTACTAACCATAATGATTATGGCGATATACGAAGCTATGTATTATTATACAAGGTTAAAAACATCCATTAGAGCCGAAGAACAAGTTAAACAGGTAATGATTCAAGCACAATTAGATACGCTAAGGAATCAAGCACAACCCCATTTTTTATTTAATAGTCTTAATACCTTACGAGATATTATAGACCACGACACTAAGGAAGATGCCAAAGATTTTGTAGATAATTTATCTGGTGTATATCGTTTTATTATCGAGTCTGGTAATTCAAATTTAATTTCCTTAGAAAAAGAGTTGAAATTTGCTAAAGCTTATATTCATATTCAATCAGAAAGATTTGGAGACAACTTAAAGCTTACTTGGGATATTCCAGAAGATAAACTCTTTACAATGATAGTACCTATGAGTTTACAGCTTTTACTAGAAAATGCTATAAAACACAATATTGTTTCTAAAGCCAAACCTTTACTTATTACTGTAGCTATTAAAGTCGATACCTTAGTAGTGAGCAACAAAATTCAAGCAAAATCAACCAAAACACCATCTACAAAAATTGGATTAAAGAATATTAAAAAAAGATATCAACTTATATCAAGTAAAATGCCTGTTATTAATAATGATGGAGAATATTTTACAGTTTCGCTACCATTATTAAAAGCATCAAATCAAAATACAACTCATGAAAATATTAATCGTTGAAGATGAGCCTCGTGCCGCAAGTCAATTACAAAAATTATTGACCAAAAGTGTTTTTGATTTTGAAGTACTAACCATTATCGATTCCGTTGAAGATTCAGTTTCATGGTTTAAAAAAAATAGGACACCAGATTTAGTGTTTATGGATATTCAACTAGCAGACGGCTTAAGTTTTGAGATTTTTCAGAAAATAGAAGTAACTGCACCTATTATTTTTACTACCGCTTTTGACCAATATGCAATTCAAGCATTTAAAGTAAATAGTATTGACTATTTACTAAAGCCCATTCAACAAAATGACTTAGACGCTGCGTTAAACAAATTTTCAAAATCTAAAAGTCTATCAAACCCTATAGAACCGAATATCTTAAAAGAACTTTTAAGTAGTATTCAAACTCCACAAAAACGCTCAGGAATATTAGTGAAAGAGGGGAGTGGTTTTGTACAAATAAAGGTGTCAGAGCTTTTATATATGTATTCGCAGGATAGTATCACTTTTGGTATCACCCACAACAAGCGATATATCATAGATGAAACTATGGATCAATTATTTGACTCATTAGATGATACTAAGTTTTATAGAATTAATAGAGGACAGATTATATCTAAAAATTCAATCCATAAAATAGATCCTTATTTCAACCATCGTGCAAAGCTATCTATTTCAAATCCAAGGGGTCAAGAGTTTATTGTAAGTAGACAAAAGACAAGTGATTTTAAAGATTGGATGAACAAATAAGAAGCTAGTGACGTTTCAAGTATCAATACCTACGTTTCAACTGAAAACACTATTGATGAAGATGAGTTAAAACTATGTTTGTGATGTAATCAAAAACAACATCATGAAAAAAACACTAATTATACTCAGCTTATTTCTATGTTCTCAGTTATGGTCTCAAGAGACTCTAACTACAGCTCAATGGCAAGAAGATCTTCGTTTTATTCAAAACACCATTCATAAAGATTATTCGTTTCTTTTTGTAAAAACAACAAAAGAAGATTTTGATACCGAAGTAGAAACACTATACAATGACATTCCGAATTTACAAGAACACGAAATTATTATTGGGATTTCTCGACTCGTGTCTTTATTCAAATACGGGCATACCTATATTAGTTTTCATCAAAAGTCTTTTGAGTTTTCACAATTTCCTTTCAATTTATATGAATTTAATGATGAAATTTATATTCAGGGAGCACACAAGAACTACTCAGAAGCAGTTGGAGCAAAAGTCATAGCTGTAGAAGGGAAGCCAATTTCAGAGGTTCTAAAAAGAATTGAACCGACAGTAGAAGTAGAAAACTCACAATATTTTAAAGCTTACGGAATTAATAATATACGATATCCTGAAGTTTTACATGCTCAAAAAATTACAAAAACCCTTCTAAATAAGTTATCCCTTACCTTAGAAAAAAAAGGAAAGGTATTTACTCAATTTTTTACTATATTACCTAAAGGAGAAAGAGTTCCTACACACCGTGGTTTTGTACATCAAAATGAAAATTGGTTAGATGCGAGAGACCAATCAACAACCCCATTATATTTACAACATCTGGATAAGGTTTACTTCTCAGAATACTTAGCTAAAGAAAAGGTAATGTATGTAAGACATAGTAGAATAGCAGATGAAGCTGAAGAAAGCACCAAAGATTTCTATGCTCGTGTTTTTAATGAAATTGAAACTAACGATACTGAGAAATTAATTATCGATTTGCGTTTAAATGGTGGTGGAAATAACTATTTAAATAAAGATGTTATAAAAGGTCTTATTAAATCTGAAAAGATAAATAAAATAGGGAAGCTATTTGTAATTATTGGAAAACGCACCTATTCTGCTTCCCAAAACCTGGTTAATGTAATAGACAATTATACCAATGTTATTTTTGTGGGGGAACCCACAGCAGAAAATGTCAACTTTTGGGGTGATAACCGGCCTGTAACATTACCAAACAGTACTATTGATATCTCTTTATCGTATTTATGGTGGCAAGATAAGCCAGCTTTAGAAAATGCAGAATGGATAGCTCCTAGTATTCCAGTTACTATGAGTTTTGATGAGTATGCTAGCAATCAAGATCCTGTATTAGAAGCAGCATTAACTTTTAACGTACAGGATTTTAAACCTAAGCCAATGGATTATATTGTAAGCTTGTTTTTATCTGGACAAACACAAAAAATGGCAGAAGAACTTCCTAAAATGATTCAAGACCCACTGTATGCATTTTGTGATTTTGAGACAGGCTTAATCAAAATAGGGAATATTTTATTACAAAGTGGTCGTACACCACAAATTCAGGCCTCTATTCAAGTATTTTCTATGGTTTTAAAGTTCTTTCCAAATTCGGCAAATGCTTATAAATATTTAGGAGAATCGTATATGGCAACAGGAGAAACTCAAAAAGCAAAAGAAGTACTCAAAAAGGCTATTTCTTTAGATACTGATGGAGAAATTGGTAAAATTGCTACAGCGCTTTTATCAGAGATAGTCAATTAATAGCTATAGAATAAAACTAAACCACCCTGAACTTTATTAAACCATTTTTGAGACCAATAAAAAAGTGTTCTTTTACACAATATTATAAAACTAACCTTTTAGTTTTATAATATTGTGTAAAAATGTATTTCACTTTCAAGCTTTATAACGAAGTTCTAATTCAAAGGGGATTAACAATAAATTTTGGCTTAGTTATGATTTGTATATGTTTTATCTTAGCCTAAATTTTATTTTTGATGATTCCTGAAGATTTCAAAGACTT
>NZ_PGUB01000131.1:0-10103 GCF_002924285.1 Aquimarina sp. I32.4
AAGATTGGCGGGTAAGAGTAAGCAGTACGAGTAAATAAAAGCAAAGAACCAGTTACAGCAATGTAGCTGGTTTTTGTTTTAAAGTACAAATCTATCCTTTTCCAGAGTTTAGCGATATTTTTATCATTTTTTCACTAGTAACTTATTTAGGTCTGATTTTGAAATAATTAATCGAACATCTTCGATCAATAAGTTCGAACTTTGTCCCTCCGACTCCACAAAGACATTTTTTTCAAATGCCAGACAATTTTGTCTGGCATTTTTATTTATTTTTAAAATGATCAAGAATATCTAAAATCTACAATTTTATATTCAAAGAAATCTTACCATTTATACCATCTCCTTTAATATAATCTGCTGCTCTTCCTGAATGCTGAGAATAAATAGGATAATAATCACTATTAAATAAGTTTTCTATCCCTACCAATAAACTAGTATTTTTTGTTAGCTTATATGATGTAAATATATTGGTAACAAAAGTACTTTCAACAGGAGCCTGTCCAAAAGAGTATCTTCCGTTTTCATTTTCTGAAAATCTATCCCTCTTCCCACTGATTATACTGGCTATATTTAATTCCCACTTTGATGTTACTTTATAATTAATACTACTTCTAAAAATAGTTGGACTAATTCTTAACCCACTTATATAGCTATCTTCTGCATCATTGAAATCCTTATTGTTATTATTGTCTACTTTACCTTCAATAGTAGCTAATGAAAGATCTACATCAAGTTTTTGGTTAACACTAAAACCTAATTCAAACTCAAAACCATATATTTTCTCTGGTAGTCTGGCTAATTCAAAGAAACCGTTAGATTTTTCAGTATAAGTTGTACCTAATTTTGAATGACTAATAAAATAATTCCCTTTATACCTTATGTTATCGGTAATATTCCCTTCTAAACCTAACTCAAAATTATTGGTGATCACAGCCTTGGCATCTTCAATATTATTGGTTATTATGTTAGAATCTTCTGTGGTACGCAAAATTCTTCCAAGTTCACCCACGGAAAAACTTTGCGAAAAATTTGCATAAGGTTGAATGCTATTCAAAACATTATAACGTAATCCAAAATTAAAGGTAATTGCTCTGTAATCTTGTTCCCCTCCATTAATATCAATACCGCCACCAGTTGTTTCTCCATTGTTACGAAAAAGAGTAGTATAATCATCTACGGCGATATTTATAATTTCGTACCTAGAACCAGCTCTGAATATAAAATCATTATATTTTGCTTTGGTTTGAAAATATACGGCATAGTTTTTCATATCCATTTCAGGAGCAAATACCCTTCCATCTTTCATAGGTTGTGCCGTTTTGTTCCTTAATAAATCCAGTCCGTAAACGAGATTTCCGTTAAAATTATTTGAAAAACTATAGTCGGTCTTTAAATTAAATCTCAGACCACTTTGTTTGGTGGTAACACCAGGTTGTCCTGCTGATAAACCCTGTGAAACATTAGCAAAGTAAGCAAAGGAGTCATATATAGTTTTAAAGTTTTGTAAATAATATGATGCCGTTAAATCTGTGTTTTTGTATATGTTTTTTTTACTCAACGTAAATTTGAGGTTATGGTTATATTTTACTCCACGAGTTAAACTTTCTGCACCTTGTAACCCAAAGGTTCCTGTGGAAGGGGATTCTCTGTAGACTCCAACAACTGGACTTAACTCCGTTCTTTGGTTGTTACTAAAAAAATTGTACATTACTCCTACATCATACCCATTACCTATTTCATATCCAATTTTGGCAAAAGCATTGTACCATTGGGTTTCTCCTAATCCATCTCTTGGCGACAATATTTCACCATTAGCATCACGCTTAATCCCAAATTGTTTATACGTTCCTCCTAGTACATAGTTCCACTTTCCTGCTCGTCCATTGAAAAATTGTGAAAAGGAACTCCCCGAGGTATGGCTAGGTTCAGTTAAAGAAATAGAGCTACCAATAGTAGTATTAGATTCAAACGTATTGGCTGTAGTATTCTTCTTGGTAATATAATTAATTATTCCTCCTTCAGCGCCATTTCCATAGATAGAAGTTGATCCTTTTACAACTTCTATCCTTTCAATAGCTGAAGGGTCCAATAGATTTATGTTTCCTGTTACAAAAAGAGGAGATGACTGAGGTACTCCATCAATTAGTATTAACATATTTCTTCCTCTCAGGTATTGCCCTCTGGTCTGTTGCCTATTTGTTTGAATATTGGTTCCTGGAATTTTTGCTACCAAATCCGATACTACATTTGAATACTGACTGATCTGTTTAATGTCTTTTGAAGCCAGTACAGAAATTGATGAGGAAACTTCAGACAACTTTTCAGAAGTTCTACCTGCTGATACAATAATTTCTTCTAGGTTTTCTAGCGTTTTGGATAATGTAAAATTAACTTGCGTTACATTATCAGAAACAATAGTTATTGGTTTTTCTTCACTTTTGAACCCTATAGATGAAACAACTATTTTATAATTTCCTTCGGGGGCATAAAAGTTAAAGTCTCCGTTTTCGTCTGTCGACGCTCCGTAATTTGTACTTTTTAATACTACCGAAACAAAAGCTACTGGATTGCCATCTGGAGTTATTATCTTTCCTGAAACCTGTTTTTTTTCTACATCGGTTCTTATCAAGATGACATTTCCTCTAACCGCATAATAAATTTGGTGCTCAACCAAAATATCATTCAGTATCTCCCGTAAAGTTGTATTAGTGTAGTTTTTTGAGATACTATGTTCTTTTTTTAATTGAATAGATTCATAAGAAAAGTTACAATCAACTGCATTTTTGATTTTATCAAGAGCCGAGGCTATATCGTCATTTTTAAAGGTAATAGTAATTTTTTCATCAAGTATGGTAGCATTTTGAGCAAAGACAGATTGCAGGTTACTAAGTATAAGTAAAAAAAGGGTGAATTTTAGTGTCCCTTTTATAAATGGGATTACTGTATTATTTTTCATATTTTTGTAAATAGTGTTGTTTTAATTTTGCTATTAAAGCATCGAATACCAGCATAAAGTTTGCCGACGGATTGCTGGTTTTTTTTAAGTATAGTTTTTTCTCTATTCTTTCATTTCTATAATATATATTTAAAAAATTAATAATTTATTTTCTTCTTTTTTGTAATTGAAGTTAAACACAAAACTCAAATCATTCATCAAAACTTCTAAAGGAGGATTATCATAAACGCCATTGTACTTTCTGTTATGGATTCCTTCTTTTTTGACGGTAATGGTAATATTGTAAAAACGTTCTATTTCGCGAATTACTAATGAAAAGGGTTTATCTCTAAAAACTAGTTTTTTCTTAATCCATGCATTATATTGCTCGGGTTTTACTTTCTTTTTTAGTATACCTATCTTATTTAAGGTTACTTGCTCATTCGGTAATAAGATTACTTTATTATTATAGGCAGACAATACCCCAGAAAACTGCACTTTACCTTCATTTAGTGTTATCGTATTGTCTTCACCTGTATAGGCATAAAGATTAAATTTGGTTCCCAACACTTGGGTTTTAGTGGTTTTAGTTTGTACTACAAAAGGATGAAGGCTATCTCTGATTACTTCAAAAAAGGCTTCTCCATCTAATAATACCACACGTTCTTTTTTATTGAAGTTTTTTGTTATTGTAAGTGTAGATGCTGCATTTAAAGTAACTTTAGTTCCATCTTCAAGTATAATTGTTTTTAACTCGGCAGCTGCTGTAGCATAAGTAACAGGTTTGTTGAAAAATCCCCAAAAACAGGAAGTTCCTAAAAGTATTACAATAGAAGCTACAATAGTCCACTTTTTAATATTAAGTATCTTTTTCTGTTTTTCAGGAATGTTATTTTTTGTTTTTGCTATCTTCTTCCAAAGTACTTTTTCTATCTCTGGATGTAAACAAACATCTATTTCGCTGTTTAGTGTATCAAACCCTCCTTTTGGGTCTAACCAGGATTCTATTTCCAACTCCTCTGTTTTAGAGCATTTTCCTTCTGCATATTTTTGTAGTAATTCTGGTGTTATTTCCATTTACTGATTTGTTATTCATATATAAAAACGAAAATACTCTGGGGGGAGACCTAGTTATACCTAATATTTTTTTTCTGGTATTATTTAAAAACAACAACAATGTAATTTTAACACTAAAAACGAAACAGTTACACTTTACATTTTTAATAAAAAAATACATCTAGTTACTGAATAGAAATGCAAATTATTGATGGACTAAACTCTGTCTAATGTGTTTTTGTAAAAAAGAAAGGGCTTTGGTAAGGTGGTTTTTTACTGTTTTTTGAGAAATATTTAATTTTTGGGCAATTTCGTTTGTCGTTAGTTGCTTTTCACGACTTAATCGATATACCTTTTGACACTGAAATGGTAATTGACTCACTATTAATTCTAAATCACTTTCTAGAAAATGATGCAAAGCTAAATTATGGGTAACGGCATTAGTATTAAAACAACTTTCCTTACATACATCCTTTGAAGGATGTACTTTTACTTGATTTTTTGAGTTTTTCCTGTAATAATCAATGATTTTTGACCTCGTCGATTTTAACAAATAATTTTCTACTCCTGAAGTAACTACAAATTTATCTCGACGTTTCCATATAGAAACATACACATCATGAACTATTTCTTGGGACGCTTCGGCATTATTTGTTTTTGATAAACAAATAGCATACAACTTTTTCCAATACATTTTATATAGCTTCTCAAAAGCTAATTCATTCATTAAATGATATGTCTTGGTATTGGTAGAAATAATCCTTACTTTTTCTAATCAACCTTAATGATATATAGTACCATGGTTAAAAACTAAGGGCAAATATATATTTATTTAGATTTGTTCCAAATAATATACAGCATAAATAATCGTTCCTGAAGCATCTATATTATATATTCTTAGTTTATACGAGAAATCAAAATAATGCATACCATAACTTGTTTAAAAGACTTTTGCTTAAAAAAGCAGTAGAATACATTTCATTTTTAAGTTCTATATTAAGATAATTAACCGAATATCTTCCACCAAAAAGTTCGAACTTTGTCCCTCCGACTCCACAAATACTCCCGAATCATTAATGATTCGGGAGTATTATTTACAGTCGACAATATCGTCGCTAATTTTACCTTTATAATTAAGTTGAAAAAAGTTTAATCTAAAAATCGTTATTACAACTATTGTATCATCATTTGGCTCTTTTCTTTCTAAATAAGTAACCAAGGTATATACAAATTGTTTAGGTATCTTGCTTACAATTGATATATCTCTAAAATCTATTTTACTTATAACCTGAGTTCGACGTAAGGAATTTATAAAAAAGCCTTCAAATAGAGTGATTTTTCATAGTGAAACGAAGAAAAATTGTATCGAAATTAGGCTTTTGATCCAAAATTCACTTGTCTTCGATACAATTTTCTATCGAAAATCACTCTGACTGACGTAAATTCTCTTACGTCGAACTTACGTTTATAACTTCATGAACCCTATTAGTAGTTAAGATAACTCTATCTCCTATTTTAATTTTAAAATCAAAAGTGGAGAATGTCAACAACGTAGTGATAATTTAAAAAAACGAACGTCATTTAACTTTATATTATTAATATATAAATATTTACATGAGTCATTGTTCTGACTATTGTTATGTGTTTTTATAGTTTCTATAAATTAGATACATGTTATTTTTCTTAAAATAAATTACTGGGGAGTAACAAAATAATAGTAAGAGTTCCAAAACGTCTAAAATATATGTTAAAAATAAAAGGCATATAAGAAAAATACTAAATTCCAAAAGGAACAAAACAAAATATTCCGTATCATTATACAAACCAACAACTTACACTTTTTTTTTAAATTTAGATAACTCTTTCTTTTAAACTCTTATAAACCATGAAACCCTTAAGTTCAATCCTTACTTTGTTACTAATAATTTTATTGAATACTTCTTGTTCTGATGATTCTTATTTAAATATTGAAAAAAAATCTTCCGCTCCTACTTTGACTGGTGAGGAGATTTTTAAAGGAATCTTTTTTCTTGAAGGAGATATATCCAAAAATATAGACCATCTAAAACCTTTAAAAGAAATATATGATAAACAATTAAAAACTGTTAAAGATTACGATGATCATATAAGTAAAATTTCAGATGTCGAAAAGAACATTATTAATTACATGAAGATTATAGAACCTAACTTTTTTATTCAATTTAGAGAAGCTATTACATCTAATGATCCTTCTATTGCTGAAACTGCAATAAGAAGAGCTAGTAGCCTTTTTATTAAAGCTTTATATTCAGATATCGAGTTAAAACCATATTTGATAAACTCGGAGTTTTTATTGAAAAACCTTGATGAATCCAAAGTAACTAACAAAAATAACGGGATTGACCCTTTAAAATTAGAGAGTGAACTAAATTCGATAATATCTCAATATACTAATAGTAAAAATACGCTTTCTAATTTCGGAATAAAGTCTAATAATAACCAAATAACTATGTGTGCTACAGTTGTAATTGTAGCAGTAGCTGCTGCTGTGGCCGCTATTACTGTTGTGGCTGCTTCTGCATATGCCGTTGCTTTAAATGTAGCTGCTGCTCTAAACGCAGTTGTTGCTGTAAATTTGAAGGTTACAATAAACCATGATAATGGTGATGGCGGAGGTAATGGCGGCGGCGGCGGATCATGTTATAGTTGCCATGCAAATGCTTCAAGAATAGGTATGTCATCAGATAAAAAGAATAGAATTAAAACTATTGAAGAAATAGCTTTTAAACCTATCCCTTTCAATTGCGGAGGTAAGATAAAAAACAACATTGAAACTGAAATTTTTCTTAGAGATGTAACAACTTATCTAAATAAAATTTCTTATGAAGTTAAATAGAAAAAAAAGTATTGTTTTATTAGGATTAATACCTTCTTTTTTGACTTTAATTATAGTTTTTAAAACTAGTTTTAATTCTCCTTTAGTAAGTAGTAGTTTTAATAAAATTAATACTGTAAACGTTTTACCACAAGGTTGGGCTTTTTTTACAAAATCACCAAGAGATGTAAGAGTTGAATTGATTGATGGCAAAACGAATAAAAATATTTCATTAAAGAATTTTTCTTTAACAAATTTCTTTGGACTTAAAAGAACTTCAACAAGAATCACTACTGAATTAGGAATGCTAATAAAAGAAACACCAGATTCCCTATGGGTTAAAACAAATGGAATATCAAATGATTTTGAGAAAGGAAATTACATAATTAGAAAATCTCATTTTAAGAAGCCATATCTAAGTGAAAAAATAATATTGATTAATAAGGAAAGAGTTCCTTGGGCGTGGTCAAATTTCAATGAAAGAAAAATAATTCCTATTACTTATTTAAAAATAAAACAAATTGCTAAATCGAATAGTAAACACCATTGAAAAATCAGAAGTACAATATCCGTCATATGCATTGCTTCGAAGTATCCTTGCATTAAGTACCTTATTGACAATAATAATAAATTCTACAGATATTTTATTCCCTGTTTTTATAGAGAATAACAATCTAGTTTATTCGAAAATCATTATTTCTAATATTAATTTTTCGAATCTAATTTTTGAAAATATTTTTTGGTTCAAAATTATTGCTATAGTAGTATTATTATTAGTGATTTCAGGAATATACCCAAGAATAACTGGAGTATTACATTTTTTAATATCATATTTATTCTTTAATACATCAATTGCTATTGATGGAGGAGATCAAATTTGCTCAAACATTACTTTTTTATTAATTCCAATGACCCTAATAGATAACAATATAAATCATTGGGGATATAGCAGAAAAATGAATTCTACATTTGGTAAAACGATATTTTGTTCTTTTTCGTTTCTTATTTGTATACAAATATGCGTTGTTTATCTGCATAGTGCAATTGCTAAATTTAATGTTGAAGAATGGGTAAATGGCACAGCAATTTGGTATTGGTTTAGACATGAGATATTTGGAGCAAACTATTTTATACTTACAATAGTAAATTTTTGTTTACAAAACTCATATGTCCTTTATTTTTTTAATTACTCAGTTATCGTTTTAGAAATATTAATTGCTATGATGCTCTTTGTAGATAAAAGAAAATTTTTGCCCAAAATAATATTTACCTTATCTGTTAGCTTCCATCTTTTGATAATTTTAATTCATGGCATATTTAGCTTTGCATTAATAATGATAGGATGTCTAGCTTTTTATTTTAACAAAAAAATAGATTTACAATGGAAAAGCAGTTTGTAGTTTTTTTATTTGTAATAGGTTCTTTTTATCTATTACTACTTATCATTTCATTAATTTATATATACAATATTCCTCAAAAAATGAATGATACTTATGGTTATAGAACAAACCTGTCAATGAAAAATCAAGAAAATTGGTTATTTGCAAACAAACTCGCCTCACGTTATTTTTTAATATTAACTCATTTAATTTTATTATTCTCTATTATCATTTATTTAATAAATTTAAAAGGGTATATAACATTTTATACGAGCTTGTTTTTAGCCATTTTAGGAGTTCCTTTAATTGGTTTTATTATAATAATTTATAACATAGAAAAGAAATTAAAAAAAAAATGAGGTTTAGTTATTTAATATTTATCATTTTACTTTTAAATTCTAATATATCTTTAGGACAAGATATTTATAGAAAAGTTGAAGAAGGAAAACTTTATGGAAGAATAGATCTTTCTGAAAAACATCAAAAAAATAAAACTCTAATAGTTTTTATTCCAGGATCAGGACCTATTGATTCAAATGGAAATAGTATGTATTTAAAAACAAATAATTTTAAATTATTATCTAATAAACTATTAGATATAGGGTACTCAACATTTAGGTTTGATAAACGAGGAATCGCAAATAGTAGACTTAAAGAGTTTGATGAAAAAAAAATCACCATAGATATTTTGGTAAAAGATATTATTGATTGGATATATTATATAAGAAAAAATTACCAATTTAAAAAAGTCTATCTTTTGGGGCACAGTGAAGGTAGTCTTATAGCTGGATTAGTTTCAAAAAAAATAAAAGTTTCTGGAGTTATTTCTATTGCAGGTTCAGGGAGAAGATCTAATTATATTTTAAAAGATCAATTTTCACAATTACATGATACAATATCATCCAAAGCAATAGCAATTATCGATTCTCTTTCAGCTAATAAAGAAGTAAAAAATATTCCGTTTTTTTTACACTCTGTATTTAGACCGAGTGTTCAACCATACTTATTATCATGGTTTAAGTATAACCCTGCCGAAATTTATGATTCTATAAAAGCAAGTTCCATAATAATTCATGGAGATTCAGATTTACAGATTAGCTCTAAGGAAAGTATCGTTTTGTCAAAAAATAAAATAAAAAGGGTTATAATTCCTAAAATGAATCACCTCATGAAAGAAGTTGATAATGATTATGAGAATAGAGATTCTTATGTTAATTTCAATTATAGTATTCCGTCTAAGTTAGTTTTTGAAATTTCAAACTTTATTAAAAATTCAATAGTTATGAACTGATTTAAACTTTTTCTAGTTCTTTTTTTTAAATTTTTAGCTATATTCTATAATACGACTTAACTAGTTATCTTTGTTTTAAAACAAGTGCAAATGGTACCAGAATCTTTCACAGAATTTTTCAAAAGCCTAGATGAATTGGGTCGTGAGACCGTAATTAGGGAGCTATTATCTATGGTCGATCCTTCAGAGCCTGACTTGTATACTGTTCATTCCGAGGTGCAACAAATCCAGTCACTACATTGCCCTAATTGTCAAGACATCGATATCCGTGCAAATGGCAAGGCTAATGGTGTGCAACGTTATTTTTGTAAATCGTGCAAGAAGTATTTTAGGGAAACTACAGGTAAAGTTACTTTTGGTTTAAAAAAGGGGAACTTGCTTAGTGTTTATTTGTACCATATGCTATTAGGCAATTCGATAAAGAAATGTGCTGAACAGACAGGTATCTGTCTCCAAACTTCATTTGACTGGCGGCATAAGATATTAAGTGCCTTTGAAGGGGCTGTTCCTGATGGTTTTGAAGGTATTGTAGAGAGTGATGATATTTTCTTTCTTGAATCTGGCAAAGGAAACAGGGAATTACCCAGT
>NZ_PGUB01000132.1:0-10019 GCF_002924285.1 Aquimarina sp. I32.4
ATCCGACAGAACGGCAGCTAATATATAGTGCCTAATACTGATCTAGGGAGGGGGTCAGCTTGCTCTAGCGTATCCACTCTATAACAATGCAAGCATATTTATATAGAAGCAAAGATGATTTTAAAGACCTTATTAAAGAAAAAGGTAGGGTAAGAATTGTAAAAGGTGCTTTTAAGGTGCCTGAAGGGCTTTCTATTCCTAGAGGTCAAAAACTAGATGAGGTGTATTTAAGTTATGTCGACCAGTTGTTATCAGCAAAGCATCTGTGCTCAATTGCGACACATGATCACAGTATCCAACAAGAAGCAAAAAAAATAATTAATTATTATAAATCTACCCATCAAATATATGAGTTTGAGAGCCTTTACGGAATTCAAACAGAGCAATTGATTACTTTGAAAAATGAAGGGTACAAAACAAAATTATATTTAGTATATGGTAAAGAATGGTATTTGTATCTATGTAATCGAATAGCAGAATATCCTTTGAACCTTTTTAGAGCCTTGTCAGATATTGTTAACTAAGCTATTTTAACCCCTTATACCTAGCAAAGTCTAAGGGGTTAATCCTATTTTTCTTTTGCTTTACGATCTTTTATATACTTGATTAATTGCTTACCATATACAGATTTTTTTACCTTAGGACTTAATGAGCTAGCAACAGTGTCTAGAAATTTTATATTGGCATCAAATACTTCGTTTAGTGTTATATAAGGTGCGACTTCTAGTTTTCTGTTATTGATAGCAAAGTTGATCGTATATAAATATTTTTGACGAACAAGGTTTTTGTAAGCTTTATCATTTTCCATCAATTTTTCATCATCTTTTTGCTTACTGGCTTCAAAGTTTTCTTTGATAATCCTTAGGTTTCTATCATTAAATCGTTTGAGCATTTTTTTATACTCCATGTATTTTTCTTGATTTTTGCCACCTTTTATTTTTATATCATTCTCAAAATCAAGTAAACTTGTAGAAATGGAAATTTCTCCAGGTTCAGCAAAAAAATCAATACGGTCATTATATTGTTTTCCGTCTTTTTTATCTAAATAGAGGTAGTGAATTTCAGGTTCCTGAACCTGAGAGGTAAGTATAAATTCAGAATTACCATCTATAGTTATAGAATCTATATTGACCAAGGCTGTATCTTGTATTCTTTGTAGGTATACGGTTCCTTTTTTCAGTCCTTTTATATTTGTTGTAATGGTTACATTTCCTTTTTTTGGAGCGTTACAACTGATTAATACCGTAAATAGAAAGAATATGGCAGATAAATATTTCATCTTGTAATTATTGGTTTTTTATTGGGTCACAAATATGCAAGTTTTTATTGTAAATAAAGTCTGGATTTTAAAAATCTAAGCTCTTTTATTAACTTCCAGATGCAATTTGCATTAATATAGTGCATAAAATTGCTCCATAGGTACCTACCACATATCCAAAAACAGAAAGAAGAACACCTACTGTTGCTAGTGAAGGGTGGAATGCAGCTGCAACTACAGGGGCAGAAGCTGCTCCGCCTATATTAGCTTTACTACCTACAGCGAGAAAAAAATAAGGGGCTTTGATTAATTTGGCAACGACAAAAAGCAGTAAGACATGAATCGCCATCCAGATTAATCCAATAGCAATAAGCCCTGGATTTTCAAAAATTCTACCAATATCCATTTTCATTCCAATAGTCGTAATAAGGATGTAGATAAAAATACTACCGATTTTACTAGCACCAGCTCCTTCATATTTTTTTGCTTTGGTATAGGATAATATGATCCCTATAACTGTAACAATGGTAACCATCCAAAAAAAGGTGGAAGTAAAAGAAGATAAGGCCGAGCTAGGGTCGTTAAAAATTTCAAAATTATCAGATAAAGCATTAGATATCCCTTTTGCACCCCAATGTGCAATTCCTACGGTAGTAAATGCGATCGCTAATAAAATCATATAATCTGTTAGTGATGGGTTTCTGGTAATACTTTCTGAATAGCTTGATACTTTTTGTTTTAGCGCTTCAATAGCGCTATTATCAGCCTTTAGCCAACGATCAATTTTATCACTTTTACCTATTCCTAATAATAATATTGCCATCCATATATTGGCAACGACAATATCAACCAATACCATACCTGTGTATTTTTCTGGGTTATATTGATATATTTCTAGCATAGCAGCTTGGTTCGCACCACCACCAATCCAACTACCAGCTAGTGTAGATAGCCCTCGCCATACGGCATCAAACCCTGCGCCTCCAACAGTTTCAGGAGAGATCATAGAAATAAGAAGAACCGCAATAGGCCCTCCTATGATAACACCTATTGTTCCTGTTAAAAACATAATTAGTGCTTTTGGACCAAGATTAGTAATGCTTTTAAGGTCAATACTCAATGTCATTAATACAAGTGCTGCTGGGAGTAAGTATCTACTGGCAACATAATAGACATTAGAAGATTTTTTTATAAGTTCTCCCTCACTATCAAGCTCTTTCCACTCGGGGGAGATAATTCCTAAAGAATTAAAAACAGCTGGTAGTAAATAGCATAGTAATATGGCAGGAATATACTTATAAAATGTTTTCCAAAACTTATTCTCTAAAGATGATGTATAAAAAATAAGACCTAAACAAAATAGAAGGATACCAAAAACGATAGTATCATCAGTAAAAAACGGAACATTCTCCATGTATATTTTTCTTTAATTTGAAAATAATACTTGCAAAATACATTTAATTTGAAGAAGGCAAAAACAACTTCAGAAAAGAGAAGAATGTGTTATGCCAAATTAACCATTAAATGGCGTATTAAAGACATCGTTATTTTTATGAATAAGGAATTTAGGGAAAAAAAGAACAAAATGACATGCGTAATTTAATATTAGTCATTTAGCCAGTTTTTTAACAGCATTTTTTGTTGTTCAGAAGCTTTTGGGTTTTGTGTTAGGATTATTTTTTCAACTGTAGGCTTTATTACAGTTGATGTGAGTTCTATTGTTTTACCATTACGTTTGATGCGAAAGGTAATTTTATCTCCAATTTTCCACTTATTAGAGTCTCCAAAAAGGTCGTATATGTTTTTGAGGGTATATTTTTTATTATTAATACTAAGTAGTACATCACCTTCTAGGACACCTAATTTTTTTAAAAAACTATTGAACGGAATATCTGAAGTGAAAATAACTTCATCTGTTGCTTCATATCCTGTAACGAATGGTTCTTGTTCAAAAATAAAAAAAGAAGAGGGCGTGTTTTTTATGCCATATGACACTCCAACTTTATTCAGGTAGAATTCATAATCAATAGGGGTATTACCCACCACGTGTTTTTGTAAAAAATCACTTATTGCAGGATAAGATGCTTCTTCTATTGCAGCGATAAGGTTTTGGTCTTCAAAAGGAACATCTATACCAAACTCTTCTGATAGGTTCTTGATGAGGTCCAAGATTCCTAGTGCACCATTACTCTTTTCTCTCATAATAATATCTAGGCATAAAGAGATTAACGCACCTTTTTCATACACATTTCTATAGTTCTTTTTATAAGGATCAACCAGTATATTTTTACTCATAGTAGTAAAAGAGACAGAATCATCAAATGAAGCAGCAGCTTCGATTTTGTCAACAATCCGTTCAAAAAAATCTTCTTTTAAGATAAGCCCTTGTGTAATTTGAAATAACATCGAAAAATATTCTGTTGTACCCTCGTATAACCATAAATGTTCAGACATTTTTGGATTGTTGTAATCAAAATCATGAATCTCTTTAGAATGTAATGTTAAAGGAGTTACAATATGAAAAAACTCATGAGAGACAACATCGGTTAGCGCTTCATTAAGCTTTTCGTTTGGAAGAGATTCTGGTAATACTACAACAGTAGAAGTGTTGTGTTCTAGAGCTCCAAAACCTCTGGCATCATTAGATTTTGAAGAAGAGAGATATAATAGGATGCTATACTTTTTTGTTGAATTGATAGGACCTAGAAAATCTTTTTGAGCTTTGATTACATGCTCCATCTGAGGCATTATTTTTGAAGCTCTTTTTGTTTTGTTATCAGAATATACACTTAATAAGATTTCTATATCATTGACAGTAAATCTAACCTGATCAGGAACAGAATACATGATCGGATTGTCTACAACATCGGCATACCTTTTGAATGAAAAATAATCTACATCGTTGTTGGAAATAGTTTTATCAGTATTTTCAAAAAGTATTTCTTCAAGAGATGTAGAGGCTTCTAGATTAGATGGGTGCTTGATAAATAAATTATATTTTTTTTCTTTCAGCCCATTAAAGTACCCTATAAAAGCGTGTAGATTCAATACAAAATTTTTGTCTTTAAGAATATTAGTGCCTGTTGGCGAAAAAACATCATGGGTTTCTTCTGAATCAAAAGTGTCATTTACCCAATAGGTGATTTTGTTTAATTGTGTTGCGTTCTGTATTTTCCAT
The DNA here is from genome assembly GCF_002924285.1 of Aquimarina sp. I32.4. Taxonomy (NCBI): domain Bacteria; kingdom Pseudomonadati; phylum Bacteroidota; class Flavobacteriia; order Flavobacteriales; family Flavobacteriaceae; genus Aquimarina; species Aquimarina sp. I32.4. The sequence goes on from NZ_PGUB01000132.1 coordinate 4,437, forward strand.
TGGTTATGACCATTTTTTTGTACGATAAGAGAGTTTCCTTCTTTGTCTAGTGCTTTAAAATCTTCGATATACTTCCCGAAGTTATTATTTTGGTATGTACCAGGAACTATTTTGGGTAAAAAATAGCTTAGTGTATCTTGATTGATGCTATTGATTTGGATTTCTACTTTTACTTTATCATCTGTTACATTAACAAGGTTTATAAATGCTCGTACAAGAGAAGGTTGCTTTGTGTGTGTAACGGCTTGTGTGTTTTTACAACTAGAAGGTAAAAATAACACTAGAGGTGCAAGTAATAGTATAAGTATGGTTTGAATATTTTTTTGCACAGCTATATAATGTTTTGTTGAATGTAAGTGGCTACTCCGTTTTCTTTACCAGAAAGGGTAATAACATCTGCAATTTGTAATGTTTCTGGTTTTGCGTTTGCGACTGCTACCCCTGTTCCAACAGCTTTGAGCATTGCAATATCATTGTAATTGTCACCAAAGGCAACGGCATCAGAAATAGGAATTTTAAAATGTGTATCTAATAAAATTTCTATAGCTGTTAATTTTGAAATACTCTTATGGGCAATTTCTATATAGGTAGGTTTAGAGCGATATAAATGAAGTGTATCCTTAAAGTTATTTTCTAAAAAAGAATATGCTTGATCGATATCTGATTCTTCGCCCATACACATAATTTTATGAGCTCCTTTGTTATCAGTTTGCCATTCGTGTATTACCTGTTTTGTGGATCGCACAACGGGAGTTACTTTGGTATTATTGGCTTCTCTATTTGCCCAAAAATCCATTTCAGGAACAAACCAATCGTTATGGTGATATAAGCTTACATGTACTTTTTGATTTGTATTAAAGCTGTCTAGTTTTTCTATAATATCAGGGGATATAAAGGTAGAATGAATTGGTTTTTGATCCATCACGATTAATCCTCCATTATAACAGATTATAGGTTGGTTTTTTATATCTAAGTCATCCTGTAAATGATACATAGCATCTGGCATTCGAGAAGAGATAAGAATAACAGGTGTGGTATTTTTAACTCTCTTAATTTCTGAAATAGTAAGTTCAGAAAGTTCTCTTTGGGAGTTTAGCAATGTTCCATCAATATCTGAGAATATAATGCGATGTGGCATTAGGCGTTTTTGGTTTTAAGTTAAATAGTTTCTTTGGTAAAATTACTGCTTTACAAAGTTAGTAATACCCGATATAATTTCGGGCATTATTTTTCTAAAGGGTTCATTATAGGATTTATGATTATCTAATCGACCTCCTTTGATTTCTTTTAAAATATGATTCATGTTCTGAACAAATAAAAAATCTGCCTGAGGAACAACTTCTTTTAGTTTTTCTGCCTGTGCTGTTTCTACCTGAAGGTCTTTATCACCATACATAATCAAAATAGGTATTTCTAATTCTACTATTTCTTCAGAGGGATTATATTGTAACCATGACCTCATAAAGGGTTGAAGGTCGTATCTGAAAATAGATTCGAGAGCAGGGTCATACTCTGTTGCTCTACCACTTTTTTTTAATTGCTCAAAAGCTACAGCAGCACTCTTGTCTAGACCTGGAGCTTGTTTGGCAATTTGCTCAATAATTACCTGATCCAGAGGCATGGCATTCCCTGCTATAGAAATAAAACTATTGGCTCTTCCTTTGGCAGCAATCATGCCTATGAGTGACCCTTGTCCATGACCAGCAATACTAATCTTTTTATATTTTTTATTTTTCTTAAAAAACTCTATAACAGAAATTGCATCTTCAATAAAATGATCCAAAGAAATTTCATGCTCACGAATTCCAAGGCCATCCATTTTAAAAAGCCTTTTGTCATAACGATATGTGGCTATACCTGATTTTGCAAGCTCGTATGCGAGATGTTTGAATGTATCATTTTTTGACATTCTATCATTGCCATCTCTATTAATTGCTCCAGCATCCATTATAAAAATAATCAATGGAACAGAGTCATCAGAATATGGTGTTACCAAAGTACCTTCTACATATTTATTGATTTTGACAACTGCAGAATTGTATTCTTTTGACTGCGCCAAGCACAGAGTAGTTATCAAGCACATAAATAAATAAAGTGTATTCTTCATAGTAATAATAGATTTATTGGTATGGTATAGATAAAATAAAAAAACCAGTATTTAGTAAAAAAGTATAATGTAATTTTTATGCTATTAAAAATGATGGCATACAAAAAAAGTAAACGATAAATGGGGACGCATATTTGATACAAGCGACAACTGTTTGTTGTTTTGAATTTATTTTGGTTACTATCTGTTTTTAATGAATCACTAACATACCCTTTTTTATCTTTGTCTCAAAATATAAATAAATGAAACTTCAATATACATGCTTACTTATCATAATTACAATCTCTTTGTCTGGGTTTTCTTCAGATTATGATTGGGGAAAAACTGGTCATAGAGTAACAGGTCAAATAGCAGAAGGGTATCTTACTGAGAAGACAAGACGTGGTATAATGCGACTTCTTGATGGTCAGAGTCTTGCTCTTGTATCAACTTTTGCTGATGATATCAAGAGTGATGAACAGTATAGGAAATATGGCTCATGGCATTATGTCAATTTTTCTTTTGATAAAAAGTATGGTGAAGAAAAACCGAGTACTTATGGTGATTTGATTCAGGGGATTGAAACTTGCATATCAATATTGAAAAATAAAGAAACAAGTAAAGAGGATAAGGCTTTTTACCTTAAGATGTTGGTGCATTTTGTTGGAGATTTACACCAGCCGCTCCATGTAGGTAAGAAAGAAGATAAAGGAGGAAATGACATACAGGTACGTTGGTTCAAAAAAGGTTCTAATTTGCATAGAGTTTGGGATAGTGAGATGATTAATCATTACGGGATGAGCTATACCGAATTGTCTTTGAATACAGATGTGTTGTCAAAGAATCAAATTAGAGATATACAAAAGGAAAACCCTTTGGATTGGGTTTATGAATCACAAGAATTGGCTAAACAGATATATAATTCTGCAAATGTGGGCGAAAAATTAGGGTATAAATATATGTATCAATATTTTCCTATTGTATGGTCTCAATTACATAAATCAGGAATACGGTTGGCCAAAGTTTTGAATGATGTTTTTGGGTAATTAATTACTAATAGAAAGATCTTTTCGATATTGTTTAGGAGACATTGAGAAGTGTTTTTTGAACGTTTTAGTAAGGTGGCTTTCATCTGTATACCCTAATTGATATGCTATTTCTGCAATAGTAAACTCAGTATGCTGTAAACGGTATTCAACTAGTTTCATTTTGTATTTGGTAACATATTGATGAATAGATTCTCCTGTTTTTCTTTTGAAATATGTGCTAATAGAACTTTGAGACATATTAAATTTCTTAGCGAGATAATTAATTTTAGTAAGATCATTGTCATAAACATGCTGTCTAATATGACTTAGTATCAAATCAATTTTGCTATGAGTTACAGGAATATTTTTTTGATTAGAATTATACTTTTCGGTAATATTACGTACGATTATACTGAGAATAGTACTTATAGCATTAGAAATAATTTCTTGATAGTATACTTTTTCATTTTTAAACTCTTCTAATACTACATTGTGAATATCCCAAACAATATTTCTGTCTTCTTCATGTGAAATTACATCTCCAGGTATAATATTAGGCTGATGAAGCAATTGCTCAATTCGTTGTAGCCAATATTTCCTATCAGGAAGATTGACTTTACTAGAAAATAAGAGCTCGGTGAATTTGAAATACGTAAAACTAGTGCGTTTTTCAATCTCAAAATGATGAGTGTCTTCTGGAGCTAACAAAAAAATATCGTTTTTTTTGTATGGAAACCGTATTTCATTAATAGTATGATACCCATTTCCTTTCTCAATAAAAATTATTTCAAAATAATTATGATTATGAGGTTCCGCTTCCCATTCACCAATAGAATATTGGTGCACAACAAAAGTCTCATGCAGTGTATAACGGTTCATGAACAATTTTTTTAACATTTTAAAGTTACAAAAATAAAATTAATAAAATAGTAATTATTTTTCACAAGTGCTTATAAACGAAACATTTGATTCTTATGTAGGGTATTTAAATACTCTTTTTTTACAAGTAATATGTGAGATTATACAAGTGCTATAATAGAGGCAGGATTTACTTTTGCCGCTCAAAAAAATAACACAAATTACTCATGCGAATTAGATTTTTTTTGTACCACATAACAAAGGTTTTGTTTGGGATAATTTTGATAATATGTGGGACATATAATGTGATTAAATATTCTGAATTTTTGAATAGACTTGACACATATTTTGATACGACTACAGTATTTGGTTTTGGATTTTTGGAAGAGTTAGCTCCCTTAGTTCCTTTTGGAGAGTTTGGAATAGGGATGTTTTTGACTTTAGGAATTTTTATAAGAAAAGCACTTCTCACGAGTAGCGTATTTTTTAGCTTTTGTTCTTTGTTTTTTTTGGATTCAGGCTATTTCCCTTTGGCATTGATACATTTATTTCTTTGCATCTTGGCAATTATATTACTAAGAAAAAAGAAGTACGATTTGAGTTCAATAAGATATGATAAAGATTCATATGGTGTAATGCAATAATTTATAGAAAAAAATAACCTCTTTGCAGAGAGGTCTTATATTGGTTTTGTTTTGGATTATAATACCCTTGTGACTACTACGGCAAGGGTATTTTTTATATAAAAATACAAGCATATGTTAGAAAACAGGGGATAGATGTTTTTTATTTGATCGGTGTCGATTTTTCATGAAGAACCCCATTAAGCTCAAATTTTTTGTCCCCAGTAGAACTTAGAATAAAGCTTATTTTTCTAAAACGTATAGCATCCCAATCTTTATCAATAGAGATTTTGTTGACAGGTCTTAAGTTGTAATCTCCTAGAACCCCCCAACCGTGATTTTCTGTAATTTCTGTGGTATAGTTTTTAGAATTTCCTTTTGGATATGCGAACCATAATACAGCATCTCCTACAAGCTTTGGAAATACGGTTTCTATACGATTCTCGATTTGACTTTTTTGGGTTATAAATACGAGTGCAAAATCTACTTCTGATACTTGTATCAGAGATTCCTTAACCAGTACATCTTTTAAGCAATCTAATTCTTTACAAAACCCTTTGGGTTCATTAAGGATCAATATTTCATCTAGATGATTAGGTAATTGTAATTTTTTGAAAAGTGGTGTCATAAGAGTAGCGTTTTTAGAAAGAGATGTCTTTTAAAGATACGAAAAAAAGAGATGACATACTGTATGTAAGGCGTAATATTTTTATGTAGTATGCTGATAGTCATAGGTTTTTTAGAAGAAAGGGGGATACCCATAAATTATGTAAGGATAAACAATAAAAATAGGAAGCAGCAGTTAAAAAGGTAACACAAACTTAAATTTTTTAATTTTGAAAACAGTATTAAGAGGCACCGTACTAGGTGCTTTAGCATTTGTTGAACTAATCCTCGTTGCCTCGGGAGCTTTTTTTTAGCTACTTACAAAAATACCTTAACTTGATGACTCGACAAAAATCTTAAGCATATGTATATAAAAAAAGTC
>NZ_PGUB01000133.1:0-9873 GCF_002924285.1 Aquimarina sp. I32.4
ATGGCTATTTTATGAGTATAACGTCCTAAATATTCTATAACATGCTCAGCTTTACCAAAAGGAGCTTTGGCATATACGTTTGCTGTGTACAACTGCTTAAACAAATCAAAAACACTAGTATATAACTATTTCTATACATAATCCTATCGTATAATTTCTAAACTATCTGATCTTTTAGGTTGGTGCAACAGTAATGAATAAAATGATATTCTACCATTTCCTCTTTTATCTAAAATATTTTTTATTTAAGCATCCTTAAAATAATACATAAGCCCTCCAAAGAGAAGTATGATTAATAAGATAACTCCTAATCGCTTAAGGTTTGGAACCATTACCTTATTTATCAGCTCATCATACTTAACATTCATGATTGTTAACATTTCATTTTCATGCCCCTTTTTAATGATCAATTCTCCTGTTTTATCTCTATACAAGTTACCAATAACTATATACAAATGGTCATCAGGTAGTATCAAATATTCTGAATGTCTAACTTTTCTAGACTCTTGTAATTTTGTCTCGTGTGTATTAATCCCTATCTCTAATCCATTGGTCTTTACTTTTATACTTCCTGTATCATCATTTATATAAAAATCAGAACATTTCTTTATATTTTTTATCGTTACCCATCTGGAATAACCACGATTAGTATCTTCGTATATTCTAACGCCCTTTTCTCTAAAATATCTATATTTTTCTTTTTTGTAAACATATCCTATACATGGAGTTTCTGTAAGAGGAGAAATCAAAAGATTAGAGCAAGTAAGAACTCCTTCTACTTTTATTAAACCTTCAGTTAGATTTTGAATATTTGAAGTTTCTAAATCTTCTGTAATTGTATAATTCTTTACTTTCTTTCTTAGTGAAAAAAATAGGGTAACAAATACAAAACCAACGAAATAAGGTGCAAAATCAAAAATAGAATCAAACATTTATAGATTTCTATTTAATAATTAATAAAGAACCTATATAACACTGTCCCAAAGAATATATACCAAGAACCAAGCATCAATACTCCTAAAAAAATGGAATATAGGACATCAGGTTTTTCAGTAAATGCAGCTTTATTATCTAGAACATTAACCTCTATTATTTTACCGACCTTTAGTTTTACCTTCCTCTGAACAAAGTCGATCTCATCGTTAGAGTAATTAATAGAATCAACAAACTTTAATGTGTTATAATAATTATAATATTTACGAACCTTTACAGAATCTAACTCTACAACTACCATCTCATGCGGAGTTCCATAATATGTGATCCAAAATCTATCTTGTGTATACCATTTAAAATTTAGAAAGGTAAAAACTATTGTAACCAATGTAATAACTATAGGCATACAACCAATCTTTCTTTTTTTCTTTCTTTTTTTCTTTTTATTAGAAGCCATTTCGATGCATATTTATTATTTACCAAGCCTTATCGTATAATATCTAAACTATCCGATCCTTTAGGTTGATGTAAAAGCATTGTGAAATCAATAACAAATATCAATCTCTTTTAATGAAGCATATTTTTATTGATCTGCTACTCTAACAATATTATAATACCAAATAACCTCAAGTTCTTCTTTTCCTTCTGGGATATGAAGTAATATTTCTTCTATTTGAACTTTCCGCACACCGTTTTTTGTATAGTACCTTCTTAAAACTCCTTCGCCCTGATTATTTCCGTCTGTTCTTTTCAAAGCAACTAACTTTCCTTCTCCAAAGAATTTTAATTCATAATTATCTACTGGAGCTAATTTTCTTTTCTTTTTATTAATAAAATTAATTTTACTTTTTATCTTATTTTTCCCTTCTTCTTCTGAAAAGTAGTTTGCTTGAAAAAGGTTAAAAATCCCTTTATCTATAATAGTTAGATATTCATCGCCTTTCTGGTTTTCATATTTTTCTTTTAGATTTTTATAAAAAAATAAAACTTTTTCTTCCAATTTTTCCTTACTTTTTTTAGTAAGGTTTAAGCTATTTCTCCAATCCGTTAAATCATATGGTACTTTTGCTTTAAAAGATAGTTTATCTTCAAAAAAAATCAATTTAGAATAGTTTATTTCTTGTTCGTTATTATCATATTTAGGTAACTCATATTGGAAAACAATTTCTGGTTCTTTCATGCTTCCATTTAACCAAGATGACCTTTCTAATGCTAAACTAAAATTAACATCACTCTCTAAAGTCTTCATTTTAATTTTATCTGAAGTATATCTAGGAAATATTCTTATAGATAAATTATGGTTTTCTATTGATAGTAAAGAATTGTTAATAGGGTACCAAATTGTACCTGTGGCATTATTATGGCGTGATACAATTGGTATATCATTAATCAATATCTCGTAGCTATAAATGGTCCTTACTTTCAAATTATATATTGGTTCATAATCAAATCTATTTAGTTTATTCATATGCTTAATTATTTTATGACCTGAACTTGTTGTATTCGGTTTTATTTCTCTTTGTTTTGATTGAGCGCATCCTATCAAGCTAAAAACTATAAGTATTACGTTAATAATCTTTTTCATTTTTTAAAATTATAAATTGGCATTCGTCTTTTGGTTATTTCCCATTCATAAGGGTCTAATACAATAATCTCTCCATGACCTTTATAGTGAACTCCTTGTTGTTTTTCAAATTTTTCTATAGGGTCATTGGAGGTTAAAGTATTTTCCGTTGATTTATTGTTTTTTGTTTTATTAACATCATCATCTTCCTCATCTTCTTCTTCATCTAAACTAAAACCAGCTTTAACATTTCCTTTCAAAATTAATCCTTCAAATTTAATTTCGGGTTCTATAAATACCATTTCTTCATCAGCTTTGGTTACTAGTTCCATAGAGATACCCGTTTCTACACTAGCATCTACTTGCCCATAAATATTATATTTACCAAAAATAAAGGATTCAGATTGACCATTGACTTGTATTTTTCCTTCTAAAGAAATATCTATTTTACCCCCTAGTTTGGCAGGGGTATCATCTTCATCTTCTATCAAACGGTTCATATACTTACTGCCTGATGCAGTATTGATAGTACCCATCATCATACCACTTATTTCTGAGGTTACAATCAAATCTAGGTCTATATCAAAATTATCTCCAGCAATTTCATCAATAACATCCAAAGCAGCTACTATTGCCAATACAGCAGGGTGTTTTATTTTGTATAACAGTTGGTATACATCGTATTTAATCTCGAACCCAAACAGGGGGTCCATTTTTATCACCCCCTCAAACATAGTGCCTACAATGGGTTGGCTCAAATCTTTTGCACGCTCGGCATACCAACTTAAGGAAAGTGCCAATGAGGGGTCTACAAATTCAAATTCCCAATTGCTCTTTTTTAAACCTTTGGCTTTCTTTTTATCAAGAAGTCCTTTAAGTTTTTTAGTTCGGTTGGTGTTTTCTTTGGGTGATTTTTTGGTTGTATCGGGATTTTTACCATTGATAATAGATTCTGCCAGCTCTTTGAGTTCTACTACTTTTCTAAGAAGGTTCGTAATTTCATTAAAATGCGGGGTTACCTCTATTGCTCCATAGGGTCTATCAAACTCAAGTATGGCTGTAAACTCACAATCTATAACTCCATTTTCGATTCCATCATCAAGCTCTATTAAATCCTTAGCCTTAGAGAGTTGCCCCCACTTACTAGTTTTTTTCTTAGCGTTCTTTAATTTTTTATTAGCCTCAGTAATACGTTTGTTTTTGTTGGCAACCTTTTTGTCGAAATATTTTTTTTCTTCTCTGGATAGCTTTTTTTTCTTTTTGCCTTTGGCATTTTCAGCTTCCAGGTACTTATCCATATGTATTGCCTGAGATTTATCTCTGCTTTTTTCTAATCGTTTTTTTACATCTTCGGCTTCCAATTCTCTACGTTTCCATTTTTGATGATAGGCTTCTCTAACCATACCATACATCTTTAGGTCATAATTAAAAGCCAGCTGTATCGTACATTTGGTATCTGGTATTACCCATATATCTAGAGGGTGGCTTTTTGCACAGGTTTCAAATACTATAGGGTATAATTGTTGGGATGCTCTTATATTGGGGATAATAGTTGATAATAACCCTGCTACCATATTTTTTCTACCGCCAAATGTGTAATCAAAACCAACTTCTAGTTCTAATAACTCGTCTGTAGGTTGCTCTAATACAAATGGTTTATGGTTTTCTAAAATATTAAATGATTTTTGACCATTGATCTCAATAATTTTAGAAACTATACTGAGCTGGTTTGTGATATGGCTGGCATCAATTTGTCTATCGTCGTTTTGGTCTCCTGATTTTTCGGTTTTTATTTCACCATTTATAAGAGTATCGCCTTCTTTATTTTTGACTTCACCAGTTGGCAATCCAACTTTTTTGGCTAAACCCTCAGTATTATCACCTCGCCATTGTTTACTTCTTGTGCCATGCCCTTGCTTTATTTTTTTTATAATAGCATCAATATTTATAACATGGTTTTTATGTTCTTTATCGGTTCCTAAAAAACGACAATCATCTGTATTTACTTGCTCAAGTTGTATTTTAAACCTTCTTCTTTTTTGATCTGGTCCTACCACAATAGGGTAGTCTAGTTTGTCTTTTCGCCCTTGATCTTTGCTATCATACAGAATCAATGTTTTCTCATCACCATCTTCTTCAAAAGTAACGGTTATATTCTCATATCTACATGGGTGAAACTCTGCGGGATTGGTTTCTATTCTTTCTATGATCACAGGTTTATTACCAGATTTGACCACCTCTGGAGTTTCTATCCTTGTACCACTGGCAGGTACTTCTACTTTAAGAGTGTCATTACTACTTGTAAAATCACCATGATCTACCCCCTCAAGAGTTGTTTTGATAATAGGTACAACATCTAATCCATAACTACTAAACCAACTACTTGCCAATACTCGCCAATAGTGTTCTATCATTATAGTTACTATCGCCTTTTGTACTTTATTGCCTTGTTCATCAACAAATACATCTACTTCTGCTCCAAAATAGTTTTTGAGCTTGTTTTTATTGTCTTTAAAGTTTTCATCAATGGTAAGGTCATAGTTTACTTTTCTGATATCTCTTAGAGATACCTGTAATTCCTGCCCATACAGCCCCGTAGTATAAATGTGTAGTTGTACCCCTTGACCATAATATTTACCTTTGCTAAGGTCAATAAGTGGTCCATTGTCATCCAATTGATATTCTCGCCATTCTATTTTGTCTACCCTGCGAGGGCCTATACAGTTAAAAAAATAGCCATGAGGTGCTTGGCATTCTGGTTTTTCACCTTCATAAAAAGGTTCTAACCATCCTAATCCACCACCAGAATATACTTTTTCTACACGAAGGCTTAAATTTTTCTTTAAATGACGTTGAAAATCATTTTTGATGATATCAGGAGTACCATGAAACCAGTGGGCTACCCAACAGATATTTTTTTCTGTATCATCTTCTTCATCTCCTGTTTCGATATCTAACTTAATATTACCATCAGGTTTTGCTGTAATCAGATATTGATCCTGATCTACAGTTACATCTCCTGATACAAGTATTTTATTTTTTACCGCCATAGCTTCATATTATTTCCATATTAGAAATAGATTTACTTTTTTAGTTTGATTTAAAAAGAATAGTCTGAAAAGCTTTTAAAACTTCATAATGATTTGTAGTATCTATATTTCTGGTAAACATTGAAAATCTATTATTATACGTATCGATACTGTCAAAATATATTTTTAATGTCCCTTTTCCTATGAATTTTGGTACTTGAACTTTAGCAGGCAAGCTATTAATAGTATCATAATAGTAAAATTCATTGTGAAAAGTACCCTGATTTTTGTCTAGAGAAGGGGTTTTAGAAAAATACATCTCATCTACAGAAAACCCACTTTTTCTAAGGGTATCTTTCTCTTTTATATTATTTACAGGTATCGCCATATCTATTTTAGAAACATATTTTCCTAAATCAAATAAAATAGTATCATTTTTTGTTGTAACGATACCACCTGCTTGTGAGTCTATACCATCAATATTAATTTTTTTCCAGGTATTAGGTACTGTTATTTCAAATGATGTAAAGTTTAGCACTTTGTTATTTATCTTTTTTTGCTCTCTTTGTTTACAAGATATTGTTAATAAGAAGAGAGATGTTATTATTACTATTCTCATAATTAATATTCTATTTTGCATTCTTCTATAAAATTCTCTACTCTTTTTTTGATGGTTTTCCTGAATTTTTTCAATTTATTAGAATCATAGTTACTACCGCTAGAAGATTCTTTATATTCTTTATTTCCTTGTGAAAAAGTTACTTGATTACTAACAATATCCCCTTTCTTTTTCTTAGAAAGGCTAATATTACCATTAACATATTTGTACATTAAATCCCCTAGATCAGAGTGCTCTAAACCCAAATTATGACCTATTTCATGTTGGCTAACTTCATCAAAGGTTTTATTTGATATTGTTCTGCTTTCTACAGCACTAATTCTTCCTCCAAGTTCAGCACGTCCTACGGGATTACTAGAAGCTGATTCTCCTGCTACAGCAGGGATCTCTTTAACAATAATCATCACATGATCATCTTCTGGAATAGTAGATAATGATTCCCTTATGATATAATCAATGGTAAAATGGATGATATTATAAATAGAATGTACATCATTTTCTACATCATAATTCTCAGCTGCGCCTTCAAAGTTTTTCAATCTTACAATTCCTTTCTCTTTATTGAACATCGTTTTTGTAAGGTTTGATTTGGTCAAATTAACGATAGATAATTTTATTTGAAGTTTAACATCTCTCTTTATTTTATTACCTACTTTTTTAGTGTTTGATACTGTTGTGATAACATCTTTTGGTTGATTTTCATGATCATTGTCAGGTAGAATTAAACAAGGCACTTTTTTCATTTTTGTGATATTTACCAATGGATTAAGATGTACCTGCACCTTTTCTTCTGCCTGTGCTACATTACTACTACCAGGTGCAGCAGTTTGCCCATGCCATGTAAATTCTATACAGGGTGCTCCTGCAATTGCACAGGTGCCTTTGCTGTTTTCTGTAAGTACCTGCCCGCTATTATGTAGCTCTACTTTATCATAAAAATCCTGCCATCCCGTGATGCTAGGAATACAAGGCAAATACCCAGAATTAGAGGGTTGTAATTTACACTGCCCAAAGGTTTTGGCTTGCAAAGGCATTCCTATATCCATAGTGTTACCTACCAATTTTTGCCCCCCCTCTGCATCATTGATATATGCCTTTTGTTGTGATTGCACTACAAGGGTATCAGGAGTGTTTCCAAACTTACACTTGCATATGGCTCCATTGACTACTACATGACCGTTACTCATACTGCTCTTCTTTTTATTATTATAGTTTCAACTCTTTTCCAAAAAAGAAGTATCTTTTTTTCTTCTTTTCAGGAATTGGAACTTTATTTTCATTTTCTTTTTGCGCTTGCTCTTTTTCAAACGAGGTTTGTGGGGTTTTGTTTTTGAGATGGTATATCTCTACATCCATTATTTCTTTTTTCCCAGAAGGAAAATCTATCTGTGCATGTCCTACAATGGCATCGGCTATTGGTGAACCTGCATAAATCTGGTATGTAAAATCAGATGTTCCGTTTACCACAGGGGTTTTGGATAATGATATAAGATTACCTCGTAAGATATCCTGTTCGTTTCTTATATCTATACATTTTCCTTTTTGTTCTATCAGTATGTCTTTTTCTTTATGTGGGTGCCTTTTACGATTCTGTGTTACTTGATAAGATATACTTTTTTTATACGGTATCAGGGATAGTGCTATGGTATGGGTAACATCTATATTTCTGTATATTTGAGCAAAAAACAATACCATAAACCAATCTTTGTGCAATAGTTCTTCTTTGATTCTATCAGGTTGATCCACCATATGATCCATATTGCTTATAAGCTGGTTTACTATAGCGCCATTATACGATTGTTTTATTTTTGAGCGAGTGTTTTTCCACCTTTCCTGCAATGTTTTATAATTTATTATTTCTATAGCAGCTCCTGCACTATTAACCATAATCTGTAAGGGATAGATAATAGCACCACAGGATGCTGCCAATTCATCTATTATACTATCTGGTTTTTTTTCATTGGCATATACTGGGTGTTTATAGATTTCAAAAATGTAATTGTGTTTATCTTTTTGCTCCAGACACATGATATCGATCTCATAATGTATTTGTACTTTTTCTTCTTTTTCGTTTTGAGAACGCAACAATACTCCATAAGTTCTTTGCACCCCAATAGGATTGTATTGAAAACTAGAAAAGGTTTCTTGTTTTTCTGTTTCTAATATGTTTAATCCAAAGTCACGCTTTGTCATTATTTAGACTTTAATTTGTTTTTTTAAAACAATTTTACCTTATCATCACCTTGTATATCTACTTGTTTAGAGCTTACCAACTCCATATTTTCTACAGAACTCTCTAGTCGTAATTCTTCTGCAGAACCTAATACTTTTTTTGCAACAACAGTTTTATCTTCTTCTACAGTTTCTGTGATGTTTTTTGCCGCAACTGATATATCTTCAGTTACTCTGGTCATCATATTGGTACCCGCATTCATTTTTATTTCTTCTGTGGCATTGATCTCTATGTTTTTAGCATTCAACGTCATATTCTCTAATGCAGAGATTTCTATATTGTTGTTGGCTGTGTCTATACGAATGATATTATTGTTCTTATCGGTAATCGTAATCATTTCTGCCCCATTACTATCATCTAGGGTAATGGTGTGCTGACTCTTTGTTCTAATTGCTTTTATATCATTATTCTGTGATTGCCAAGGTGATGGATTTTGACTACCATTATACAAAGCACCTAATACAAAGGGGCGTTCTGCATTACCACCCTCAAATCCTACCATTACCTCTTCATTGATCTCTGGGATAAAATGAAATCCTTTGTCTGCACCTGCATGTGGGGTTATCATACGTAACCAAGGAGTACGCTCTCCTAATGGTTTCTGCCATGCAAATTGTACTCTAATTCTTCCTAATCCATCTGGGTCTGAATTCTCTACTACAGTGGCGGTTTGTGTTTCACTTTTTGGGAATCTGTAGATATCCATCTTAGGGTAAGCATCAAAATTGGCATCTACTGCCTCAAACTCATTTTTGTATACACCGCCTTCTACATTGGTATGTACTATTTTGGTAACTCTATAACTACCATGACCATTGATCCTTATGATTTGCCCTAAACAAACTCCTGGATTATCACTACCGCCTTTTGCTATAATTTGCTGTATGGCTCTACTTTTTGTATAAGCTTCTATTTGAGCATCTAATCGAGGCTTCATAGTAGCATCTGTATACAAAGGATTGTATATGCGTGTTTGCTTATTATATAGCTCTCTAGATTTACTATCTGCAAAGCCATGATAGCCTGTTGATGGTATGCTCACTTCGCTGCTATTTTTCTGATGTTGTTCATTTGCGATGTAATCATTGGTAAAATAAGAAGCATTATTTGGCATAGGCTCCATATTGATACTGAACTTTTTGAGATCAATACCATAAGACAATTCTATTTCTTCTGTAGAGGGTCTACCAAAGATCAATTGCTTACCATCATAGTAAAACCACTGATTATAATAGGCAGATAATCTACTTGCATAGGAAAAATCACTCTCATTATGTTGTACACTATAATGAATAGTACTGGTGTTGGTAGGCGCAAAGTTTGTTTCTAATTTACCCAGATCATACCCTTGAAAAGTGTCTTGCAAGATATCTGATAAGCCTACCTCGCTATATGAAGCATAATGAGGGAAGTTGTCTGCCAGTATACTGGCACTTTTTGCTTTTATACAGATCAAATCTCCTTGTGATTCTTCAAACCCTTTTACGGTTTCAAC
>NZ_PGUB01000134.1:0-9764 GCF_002924285.1 Aquimarina sp. I32.4
TTTATTTCTTCTTCTCACAACCTAAAAATAAGGATTTTTAAAACAAAAGATAAACTAATTTATGCTCTTATTAATAAGTCGTATTATAGAATATAGCTTAAATATATTATTATTATTGGTTTGCTGTCTTCTTATAAATGTAGGACGATCAGGATCATCACTCACACTATCTTGCTGTCCAAAATAGTCACTTACACTTTGGGTATTATCGTGAATGTAAATACTATTTACCGCCAAATAATTTCCGTTTCCGAAACTGTATTTGAAATTACCCATTAGTTTTTGCGAAACATTATATGCATACTGTTGTACATCAAGATTTCTGGCAAAACTACCTATCGCATTTATTTGTTTTGAAAACCCTTCTTTGAACTGATACTTATTATCAAATCCTCCTATCAAAAAGATACTCAATCTGTTTTCTCCTACATCAAACTTCTTACCTCCAGAGATAGTAATACTGCTATTAAAAGGTTTACTTTGAGAATCTGGATCTAAACTGTTATCAAACTCATACTGAGTCAAATCAGTAAGAGGAAACTCTTTGTCTAATCCTGTTCCAAACCCATTAGCACCATCGGCAACCAGAAAATTATCCTCATTTAGGGTAACCGTATTGATTCCTGATGATATCGAAACCTTGAACTCTTCTTTTCCTATAATCTCTTTTGATTCGATATTAATATTGGCTCCAGCAACGTCTCCATATAAACGAGAACCAAAAACCTTACTTACTCCTATGGTTTTGATGATATCGGAGGTAAAAAGATCTAAGGTTATGTTCTTATAGGTAGGGTTATCTGACGGTAATGGCAACCCATTTAATGAGGTTGAGTTATAACGGTCACCAAGCCCTCTCACAAAAACATTTTTTTCTCCCTCTTGTTTGGTCACTCCTGTTATTTTTGTAACAGCAGCTTCTGCATCGCTTACCCCTTTTCTGGCTAATTCTTGGGCACCAATTGCTTGTTTAATCTCTACTGCATTTTTTTGTTCTAATAAGAGCGCTTCTTCTCGTTCTCTACTTGTTACTACTTTTATAATTACTTCCTCTAGTGCTGCGGCTGTAGCTCCCATTGTAGCATCTACAACTGCTACCTTACCTGCTTCTATTACCACATTTGGTATTTCTACTGTTTGATATCCTGTAAAACTAAATTCTAAGGTATATGTACCTACAGGAACTCCTGTAATCTCATACAAACCATCAAAATTTGTTGAAGAACCTTTGGCAGTACCTCCTACAATAACATTGGCAAAAGGAAGCGGTTGATTGTTTGATTCTTTATCTAATAACTTTCCGGCAATAGTACCTGTTTCTTGCCCAAAAAAAGCACTTACCCAAAATAGTGCTACAACTGTAAATATTCTTTTCATTTTTTGTTTTCAAAATCTGATACAAATAAATACGGTTTTACAGTAATTAGCTTTATGCCACTATTATGGTTAGTTTAAGCGATTGTGATGTAGGAAAAGTCTTAAAAAAACAAGTAAAGTGGTTTTATGAAAGTATTCTGATTATACCTGAACTACAAATACTCTCTATAGGACAACACTTAAGGGCTATAGCGCATAAACTACCCCTCTTTTCAAAAAAAGCTACACTAACAAATCATTTCTTTTTATAATTATTAGAGAATTGTTACCTACAGGTTAATTCACTTAATTTTATAGAATCGGTCTTAACACTGGGGTAAGATATAAGGGCTAATATCACTATCATAAAAAGATTACTTTTAACAAAAACTAACTAAACATTTGTAGCTTTATTTCTTTTTAGGGTAAAAAATAAGCTCAGCATAATGCTGAGCTTATTTTTTACTTTGATCAGATAATTATATCTATATTTTCATTAAAAATTCATCAATTAATCTTCCTTTGCTAATTTTACAAAATTAATAGAAGGTAGTATTACTGCCTCAAAACCTGATTGAAGAGTCAAATTTGAGATATAAGATCTTATAAATGGAAAAGCTATAGCTGGGGCATTTATTTTTGGAAAGTCTGAAAACTTAAATTCTTCATCAATTTCTTTCTCAGTTGAAAACACAAAAGAGACTTCAAAATCTAAATTAAAAAATTTATCCTTCAAATCAATATTAAATAATATAATAAATTTTGTTCTCTCATTTTCAGGAAAAACTTGCCCAGTTTTTAGTCCAAATGAATTCTCTTCTCTAGCCCCATCAATCATATTGAGGCTTAAGTTCTGGACTTTCCAACTTTCTAACTGAATTTTCATAATTAAGCTGCTAAAGCAAAGCTTCTTTCCTTATCATCATTATTATTATAACTTTCATCAAAAGAAGAAAAATAGATTTCTACTTTAACACTATCAAATCTTTCACAAGTAACTTCAACGCTATTATCTTCAATAAAACCATACTTACGAATTGATATATCGTATAATTCTTCCGCTGTTATATTTGCGAAAAAATTATCAATTTTACCTTTTATTTCTTTATTTAGCTTCATCTTAATTTATTTCTTTTGTTAACAGTAACTCTTTGCTAATGATTGCTTTTTCTGGATTATAAATAGAACATATTGTGCAATTAGGAGTTCTTCTATTAATCTGATTAATTCTCTCTTTGGTAAATTTAATATAAAAATTCCCTTTTGCAATATCAATAGAAATAATATCTTCTTTTCTTGCAAAGTTAATAACAAATCCATCAATATAGTCTATTTTTTTACCTATTTCTTTCATTTTAGACGTATGATGCTCTATTATATAATCTAAAACCTCAACTCCATCACTAGTTGTTAAATCTAAAAAATTATTATTATCAACTTCTATATTACACTTTATAACAGAATATCTTTTATAACTGTATTTCTTCTCTATTTTATTCCATGAATGTGCAATTGACCACTTTTCAGCTTGACTTGATGGATTATTACTTATTCCATCAATAAAAAAATAAACACCATCTCCTAACCATTCTTTATGCCCTCTAGACAATTTAAAATCATTTAATATTATGCTTTTAGCATTTTCTAAACTTGTCCCGTGAAAACCTTCAATTTTAACTTTCATAAATAATCTAGTTCTTTACGAAAATATAAAACTAAATTATAAAACACTAATTCAACCAACTAGATATGAAATCAGAACTATGTATTAACAGATTTGAAGATTATTTTTTCTCTTTTTTGTAAAAAACAACATTATAATCGTGCCCAATCAGATGCCCATGTATCTCCATCTTGTAATGCTCCTGCATAATTAGCAGCATCAAAAAACACTCCCAAAGTAGAAGGGTCAAAATTATCTACACCATCTACTGCAGTAGTAAATTCATAAGTTCCTCTAAAACCTGTAATCTCAAAACCTGTTGGTATCACTGTACCTGCCGTATTAAATGGAGCTCCTGAACCATCTATAGTAAAGTTATTAAACGTTGCAAAGTCTGCAAGGTCTACGGTTGCCCCACCGTGATCCAAATCAAAAGATTTTGTGTTATCAATAATAGAATTTCTAACAATTACTTCATTATTATTAAGGTTTGTCAATGTCTGGTCATCATCAACTTCAATTCCTTTTCCTGGAAATGCCTTAATAACGGCATTATACAATGCAACTTTGGTTCCTGCTCTAAACTCTATTCCTTTATTTTCTCCATCACCATCTTCTGCACCAATCAATGTAATATTAGATAAAGTAGGGTTTGAGAATGGCATTGCACTAGGATTATCTGAAAAATTATCAGCTTCAATCCCTTTATCTCCTGCTACAGATGTTTGTTGTGCTATCCAGAATTGCCCATTTCCTACCCATCCATCGGTCCAGTCAAAAGAATCATCTCCTGCTCCCGTTACAATTGCATATTTCAAATTTACTGTTCCTCCAAAAAACTCGATTCCATCATCATTTCCATTAAATGTTTGGATGTATTCTAATGTTGTCCCATTACCAACACCGTATAAAGAAAGACCATTATACTCTGCATCATCATTGATTTTTCCTCCAGTATACTCTAAACGTACATAACGCAATATCCCTGAGTTATCTGCTGGATCGTTTCCTCCATAGGTTAGATTCGCAACCTCTGTAGTTGCAGTTGTACCTCTATTAATTGGGGCTTTTCCTGCTAGTAATAATCCTCCCCAATCTCCTGGATTAGGCGTAGACTTGATAGATGTAAAAACAATAGGCTGTGTTACAGTTCCTTCTGCCATAATTTTTGCTCCTTGCTCAATAGCTAAATACGAGAATACACCTCCTACATCTCCTGCAACAATTTTGGCACCTGCTTCGATAGTTAATGTTACTCCGTCTACTACAGAAACCCCTCCTCTTAACTCATATACTTCACTTGATTTAAGAGTAATATCTTGTGTGATTTGACCCTCTAATACTTCTGTTGCATCGGTATTACTACCTCCTCCTTGGTTGATTGTAATATCCCCTATAGTATCTTCTTGCACAGTACATGCAGTAAACAAAACTGCTATTCCTATTACTATTGCCGCAAATAAATTTCTAGTTTTCATATGCTTGTTTTTGTTGTTTTTAATGCTTACATAAAACCTGTAACGATCGAATCATTTATGCCACAATCGTACTGGTTTTATATGTATTAATATTTGTATTGATTATTTTTATAATTTGAATGTCACTCCCAGACTAAAATTGATCCCATTTTCATATCCGTATGTCACTAATTCCTGATGTATATCTTTTTGATCCTGATATCGTTCTATAGTTGGGTTTAATAAATTTTTAGCCTTAATACTTATCTCTATGTGCTCTCCTATTTCGTCTTTGAAATTAAAGTTTAACACCCCAAAGCCTCTCTCAAAAACATCCCCTCTTCTGTTACTTCCAGCAGCGTAAATACGATCTCCAAAAATATTAAAGTCTATTGCAGAGGTAATTTTATGGCTCTTAATTTCCTTGGCATAGGCTATATCTGCATTTACCAAAAAGGGAGAGGCTCCTTGTAGTTGGCGACTATTGTTTGTTGGAGAAATATTAGACCCTCCTATTTTTAAATCTTTATCTATTGTCACCTCAGAATGCATTATTGTAGTATTCACTCCAAAATTAAAATCATTCCAAATAGTCTCTTCAACTTTAAAAAGGTTCCCTAGGTTTTTTCTATACTCTAGTTCTACTCCAATTATTGTTGCATTAGAAGTATTACCAAAGGAATTAAAGTTTGAAGCAGATGCAAGTCCAATTTTTTCAATAGGATTATCAATATATTTTCCAAATATAGTAGCACTTAATAGCTCACCTGATTGCTCAGGAAAATACTCCCACTTGATATCTGCATTATAATTATCAGAATTTTTTAACTCAGGATTACCAAGAGTTTTATCGGTTACATCTTCATCCAGGAAAGGAGCTACTTCTGTAAATTTCGGTAATGTTACCGTTTTACTTAATGCCAATCTAAGGTTTGATTTTTCATTAATTGAATATTTCAAACTAAGACTTGGCAGCACAAACGTCTCTTTGATTTTATTATTTCTAAAAGGGTTTGTTTCTAAATCTTGTTGTAGTCTGTAATATATATTTTGCTCAAATATCTCAGTTCTTACACCACCAATTACAACCAATTTTTCTCCGAGTTCATGTTGAATATTTAAATACCCTCCTATATTATAAAAATCTGCTTCATAAATTCTGGTGGTATTAAGGTTTTCAAGAACTATATATTCTCCATTAAGAAAATTAGTTTCATTTAGAATTGCATCAGGGTTATTAAAATCTACAACAATATCATTTACATTATTCAAGTTGTAATTCAATTGATTAGATTCAAAATCACGTTCTTTAAATCTAGAAAACACTCCTATAGTAACTTTATTTTTATAGATATCGTCTTCATCTTTTTTATAATTGATATCAAAATCTAGTTTTGCAGAATAATCATTCTCTTTTAATTCTTGGTAAAAACGCTGATTATTTGCAAAATCAGGACTTGTAGCATCTCCTAAAATCAAGTTTCCGTTTTCTAGCTCTGTAAAAACCAGCTGTCTTCGGTCAGGAATTAATCCTTGAGCCTTGTTATAGGCCACCCCCCAATTAAACTTGTATTTATCATCAGTAAATCTATGTTCACCAGCAAGTTGCTGTGTCAATAAATTATTTTGCTCATAAGTCCCTCTTCTTATTCTAATAAAAACATCTGTATCCTCACTACTCAACCCTCTTAACTCTCTTAATTCATCTTGGGTATCATTTACAAACAAGCTTGTAGAAATAATTTTATTATTTGTATTCCAACGATATCCAACACTCCCTAATAAGGTTGTATTAGTTTTATATCTATATCTATTTGCTTCTTCAAAAAAACCAATTCCCACTACAGATTCTCCATCTGCATTATAGGCTGCTTCTTTTCCTGAAAAAGAAGCTTCATGATTCTGACTAAATGATCCTGTTACCAAAACATCTAATTTTTGAGCTTCGGCAATTGCAAAAGTCTTTCCTCCAGTAATACTCATTCCACCATCAGGAGCATTAAATTTTTTAACTGGATTAAACGAAGTATCAAAAGGATAGTACTCTATTTCTGTGCTATTATAATTATAATTTGGAATATCTAAGAAAACAGGAACTCTTCTAGATCCATCATCTAATCCCCATTCGTCATATTTTCCTCCATCTAGCAAGAAAAAATCATCTCCAACAGCATTAGAGTTTATTCCTGAATTAAATCCAACTTCTAAAAACCCTTTTCCAGGACGATCCTTTGTATCTATATTTACACTTGCTCCTGCAAAATCACCGTATATATCTGGTGAATAGGTTTTATATATCCCTAAATTTTCTACAATATCCGTTGGAAATATCCCTAAATCAATAAGTTTTAGTTTTGGATTCAATGATGGTATTGGCAATCCATTTAAGTAAGCATTATTGTATCGATCCCCTAATCCACGAACATATAATTTATCACTTTGCTTAGAAATCCCTGTTGCTTTGGTCAATCCTGTTGCAACATCACTCACTCCTTTTTTAGAAAGTTCTTGTGCCCCTATTTTTTGTTGAATGGTTACTGCATTCTTTTGTTCTAATAAAATAGCAGCTTCAGACTCTCTTTTGGTAGTAGTTTTGATAACCACTTCTTCTAGTGCAGCAGCACTTGCTCCTATAGAGCCGTTAATAGTAATTGTTTCGTTTGGTTTTACAATAATATCTTTAATATCCAATGTTTCATATCCTACAAAACTAAATTCTAATACATATGTACCTGGTTGTAGATTGTCTATAGTATATAATCCATCAAAATCGGTAGTTGTTCCTTTTGATGTCCCTTTAATTAATACATTAGCAAAAGGTAAGGGTTGGTTATTTGATTCCTTGTCCAATAATTTCCCAGTAATCGAACCTGTTTCTTGCGCAAAGAGTATTCCTACAAAAAATAACGCAAAAAGTGTAACTGTTTTTCTCATTTAACTTGTTCTGAAATTCTCGGCAAAGAACGATCCAGAGTGTTAAACTTATGTTATTCTAAAATTAATTATGCGTGATATTAATGTTAGAAAATTGTTACGCATGTATGTTTACTATACATTTACTTACTATTATCAATATGTTAGAAACCTCTCTAGCATATTGATAATAGTATAAAAAAACCTACATCTTTATTCATCTAAAAAGTTTATTTTCTTGTTAAGACACTATTGAATAGACAGGCAATGTAAATAAAATATTTACTGCCTTCTTACAGGCATCTTTAAATCAAAGAAGTTTTGTGACTTTTTTTTAATAGTATAGAAACAAAAAATGCCACAGAATTCTGTGGCATTTTGTTATATTTTTAAATGATCTACTCTCTAATTCTCATAATTAACGACCACATTATCTTTACCCGACCATGTAGTTACATCAGCTATTTGATTTTTGTCATAATTCACTTCTGATAATTTATCTTCGGCCCAGAAAAACCATTTCCCTGTTTTTACTCCTTTATCATATTGCCCCATCGCAATTTTCTTACCTGTAGTGTCATATGATTTCCATTCTCCATGTAATTTTCCTTCTTTATAAAATCCTTGTTGACGAATTTTTCCGTTATCATGAAAGAAAGTTCCTTTCACTAAGTCTCCATGTTTCACAAAAGTAGGTTTTACATCCTGAGCCATTAGAGTCATTGAGAATAAAATGGCTGTCATTACTAATATCTTTTTCATGATTTCAATATTTTAAGATTATCTAGGGATGTCAACTTATGTTATAAAAGTACTACTAATTTTACATTTAAGCAACATTTGCGTAACATTAAATTAACATTAGATTTTTAAACACCTAATAGTCAAGACCTTAATAGACACCTCTATTTCAACCATCTTACAAAAATTTATTGCATTATATCCTTATTTTTGAGCTCTTTAGTTGTTCAGAATCAAAAAAGCTAAAACCATCTTAATGAATAATAAGAAAAAATATATCGAGATTGCCTCCGTCTTTTTTAAACTAGGTTGTTTTGCTTTTGGTGGTCCTGCAGCGCATATTGCAATGATGGAAAGTGAAATTATAGATAAAAGAAAGTGGATGAGCAGACAACATTTTCTAGATCTCATAGGAGCTACAAATTTAATCCCTGGTCCTAATTCTACAGAGATGACTATGCATTGTGGTCATGAACGAGGAGGAATTGCTGGTTTATTTATTGCTGGAGCCTGTTTTATTTTTCCTGCAGTAGTTATCACAGGTGTTTTAGCTTGGTTTTATACTTCATATGGCCAGTTACCAGAGGTTACTCCTTTTATTATAGGAATCAAACCAGCAGTATTGGCAATTATTGCATCTGCAATTCTCAAGCTAGGGAAAAAAGCTTTAAAAAATATCGAAATTGCCATTATTGGGTTGCTAGTTTTAACTCTTAGTATTTTGGGAGTAAACAAAATTATTGCGTTACTCGGTGCTGGAATAATTGGGGTATTATATTTTTATTCAAAAAATAAACTAACAAATTCCTCCAAATCAATTGCTCCTTTTTTTGTATTTAATATTTCAACATCGATATTTATCAAACTCTCATCATTTAAAGTTTTCTGGACATTTCTTAAAGTAGGCGCGATACTATATGGTAGTGGTTATGTTTTGTTTGCCTATTTAGATACAGAGCTCGTAGCAAAAGGATGGTTATCCCAACCAGAATTAATAGATGCCATTGCTATTGGGCAATTTACTCCTGGACCAGTTTTATCTACCGCTACTTTTATTGGATATCAATTAGCTGGATTTTGGGGGGCACTAGCAGCCACCATAGGTATTTTTCTTCCTTCATTTCTTTTTGTACTACTTCTTAACCCTCTGATACCAAAAATGAGAAAGTCAGTTATAGTCAGTTATTTTCTGGATGCTGTAAATATTGCTGCTGTAGCTATTATGTTGGCAGTATTATATACCATGTCTATAGATACATTGACCGATTGGAAAACAATAAGCATTGCTTTACTAAGTACATTTGTAGTATTTGCTTTCAAAAAAATAAGCCCGATCTGGATTATTCTAGGAGGAGCCTTTCTGGGCTATACCTTTACTTATATATCAGAATATTTTTAACGATAGCTTAAAGTTACCATAACATAAAAACTCGCCAAATAAAATATTTTGGCTATATTCTACTATATGACTGATTCAGTTGTTGTTTTCCAAATTTGCCATGCATTTTGTCCAGCAAGGGCATAGTAGGCAAAGGATTTGAGCCGTTGGTTATTCTCTTTTATGCGTTCCAAGACCATAAACCAGTTCATATAATTCTGTAGATATTTAGTTGCCACTCCATTAAATGGTTTCA
>NZ_PGUB01000135.1:0-9756 GCF_002924285.1 Aquimarina sp. I32.4
TTTAACTATAATTGTAAGATCTTTCAAAGTGGCACTGTTTGACCGAAAAACGTGGCACCATCACTCCGAAATAGCCAATGATCTATGCTATGACAGATAATAAGAGTAAAGGGAAAAAGAAAAACAAAGGATAAACCCTATTTTTTATAGTTGTTTAAATAATACAATGAGTATATGAAATCTTTTTTATCCAAAATACATAAAATAGATGATCAGATGTTGGATACGTATATCTCGTATTGGACACCGTATAAGGTACCTAAAAAAACGACACTTACTTCACCTGGGCAAACAGAACGATATATCTATTTCGTGCTAGAAGGAATTCAGAAATCATATTATCTTAACGAATCAAAAGAGCATATTACGTTTTTTGCATACGCTCCTTCATTCAGTGGGGTTTTAGAATCTTTTTTTACTCAGACTCCATCAAGATATTATTTGGAAACAATTACAGATAGTGCATTTTTAAGAATTCCTTATGAGAAACATGAGCAACTCATGCAAGATTATAGAGAGATCGAAACTTTATTCCGCAAAGCAACAGAGCAATTTTTGGCAGGAGTTATACAGAGGCATCATGAGCTTATGGCTTTTGATATAGAAACACGATTCAAAACATTTGCCAAAAGAAGTCCACATTTATTTAATATGATTTCTCAAAATGATCTGGCTTCTTATTTAAGGATTGATTCAACCAATTTCAGCAAACTAATTAATAAAGTACATATCTAAAAATTTGACTATAACATCAATAATTTAAAAGGTTTTCAAAAAAACATTGGGATATATCTCAAAAGGTATTTTGGGAGTATTGATTATATCTTTTGTTCTACTCATTAATCTGTGTATTGTAAAGAAAGGTGTAGTTTGAACTGTTTTTTGATAAAAAGAGGGTTATTTTTCTTTAAAAGTAATAATGTCTAAAGGGGTTTTAAACTTTTTCCACATAAAATAAATAGCAAATATTACAATAAGAATAGAAAATAGAATAGATACTGTTGGACCAAGAAAATTAAATAGAGAATCTAATATTTTGCCAGCAAGTTTATTACGAGATCTAATAGCAGATTCCCCTAGATTTGCTTCTCCGTTGATAGTTAAATAAACCAGACAAAGTCCAAAAATAAAAATATAAAAAGAGGAGCTATTGAATACTGCATTAAGCTTTTTCTCGGTTTTTACCTTTTTCTTTAATACATCTAACTGGTCTAATTGTGTAGAAAAATCAAGAGCTTTTTGTTCAGAATCAAAAGCTATTTCTTTCCAATAAATCATAATATCTTCTACTTTGCAAAATCCTTTGAAATACATTATTCCACCTCGAATTTTGATTTCTTTTATATCGTGAAATTTAAACTTAGTAGTTTTCTCCATTATTTCAGGATACTTATAGAAGTGGATAAACCTTTCAGGATTGTTCTCTTTTAGTTTACAAAAAGAGATCGCATCCTTTCCGATATAAATTGATTTAACTTCTTTGCTATCTACTGAGTATATTTTTTCCATATTTTAAAAAAATAGTATTTTATTTTTATGTCAATACATAAAAGGAAATTAACTTCTGTTTATTATAACTCTAACAACATATTGATGTGTAAATTATAAAATATAACAAATTAGAACTGTCATTAATGAGGTTGAATGGAACCTTTTTTTTAGTATTCTGATTGTCAGCTCGCTATAATGAAAAAAATAAACTTATTTTATACTTGTAAAAAAAGTGAATTTTTAAAGAATTTCATGCTAAAACAAGTGAATTTGCTTACAAAAATCGACTTAAAACAGCTTTTTTTTATAAATAAAATGTCCAATAATAAGACTATTAAAAAATAAAGTAAATTAATGTAAATTATTGTTAATCAATGTTTTATTTTATTGATTTGAGGTAATGTAATTCTTTTTTTGAAATTGATCAACAATAAATTATGTTAAATTAACATAAAATAATATACGGTTTTACCGTAATTAAAAAATGATTTTCTATAGCTTTGCAAAAATTATTTTTAACAGTAAATAGTTTTAAAAGACGACGCCCCGTCTACCCAAAAAAAAATGCTAATAAGTAACCCTACTTTGTATGAAAAAAAAATTACTTTACTTTATTTTATTTGCCCCTACTTTATTGATAGCTCAACTGCCTAAATCAATGATAGTTGAGAACAAGCGATCTTATTTCTTTGAGGAATATGAAGGGTCTCCGTATTTAAAGGATAAATATGTAGCCTATGATGTTATTAATGAAAAAATAGGAACTTTTACTGGTAAACTAAAATACAATATTGATCTAGATGCGTTTGAGTATAAAGATGGTTCTAAGTTTTACCAAATTATCAAAGAAGCTGAAATTCATATACGTAATGAAGATCATTTTTTTTATTACTGCCATTTTGTATCGCCCAGAGGTTCAAAAAGAGAAGGGTATTATGTTTTGTTAGAATTACATGATCAATACAGAATGTATAAAAGATACACTTTGGATATTACTGAGCCTGAGAAAAGCTCAGGAAGTACCTATGGTGTTGAACCTGGAGAGATCAAACAAATTTGCACCTATTATCTAGAGGAAAATGGTGTGATCGCAGAATTATCACAGAATGAAAAAGATATCTTAGAGCTTTTCAGTGATAAAAGAATAGAATTAGCAGCTTACCTTAAAAAAGAGAAACTTCGATTGAAAAAGGAAGAAGATCTTGTGCGATTTATAGCCAAGTATAATGCCTTAAAACAAAGTGATAACACTACAAACAAAAGCCTTATAAGTAAAAGGCAGGAAGAATAATATTTTAACCCTTTTTTAAACAAAAACTTCGATTTATATTTTTTGCATATTCATATGGATAAGTGCCCCCTTTTCTGTATGTTATATGTTGATTTAGAATAACTTAATTAATAATTATTAAATTTAAATACCGCTTAAATATGAAGAAATTTTTACTAATGTTTATGCTATGGGCAGGTACAATTGCATACGCCCAATCTACCTTTACTGGACAGATAACGGACTCCAGTAATAAACCAGTTCCAGGAGCAGTAATTTCGATACGAGGAACAGATATTATTGCGTCTACTGATTTTGATGGATTTTTTACTTTAGAAGTAAATAAACCACAATTCCCTGTTGTAATTGAGATCAAAAGTTTTGGTTTTAAAAGTCAAACAACCACCATTCCTTCAAAAGATGCTTCAGGTAATATATTGGTTACATTAGAGGAGGATTCAAAATTAGATATGGTCGTTGTTTCTGCATCGAGAGCTCCAGAACGTCTTTTTGATTCACCAGTTAGTATTGAACGTTTTGGTCGTAAAGATCTGGCAAATTATGATGCGATGGATTACTTTGATGCGCTGAAATATTTAAAAGGAGTAGACCTGAATGCTAGTAGCTATAATCTTAAGCTTCTTAATACCAGAGGGTTTTCTACTTTAGAGAATACACGTTTTGTACATTTGATTGATGGGATGGATAATACGAACCCTACATTAGGATCCAATTTAGGAGATCTTTCAGGGATTAATATTTTAGACATCAATAGTATAGAGATGGTTCCAGGACCTTCTTCTGCATTATATGGGGCAAATGCATTTAACGGAAGTTTATTTATAGCCAGTAAAAATCCATTTGATCACCAAGGAGTAAGTACTTATTTAAAAACAGGAGTTACTTCGCAAGAAGCTGCGGGTAATAACCAATTTTATGATTTTGGTGTGCGTATTGCGTATGCTTTTTCTAAGAAGATCGCTGCCAAAGCAAGTCTTTCTTATTTTCAGGGAACTGACTGGCATGCAGATAATACAGATAACCTTGTTAACGCTGCTACAGATAGAACAGATCCATCTTATAATGGTGTAAATGTTTATGGAGATGAGGTTCGTTTTAACCTATCAAATTTATCAACAGCATTGGTTGATAGCGGAGCACTTACTACAGTAGATGCACAATTTTTGCCTAATCAAGTTGTAAGTAGAACTGGATATAATGAAGTCGATCTTTATGATGATAAGATCAATACATTACGATTTAATGGAGCAATACATTATAAGCCTTTTGAAAACGATTTTGAAATAATTTATAACGCTCGTATCAATAAAGGTACATCTGCTTTTCAAAATGCTACTCGATATATAGCAAAAGGAGCTATTATGCAACAGCATAAGATCGAAATAAAGAATGATAACTTTTTCTTACGTGGATATATCACTTCTGGAGATGCAAAAAAATCATATGATGCTGTGTTTGCAGGAATTAACCTGAATAGAGCATGGAAAAGTGATGATCAATGGTTTGCAGATTATAGTAGTGCCTATGTAAATGCTGTTCGATTAGGGGAAACCACAGAACAAGCACATGCTTTATCTAGAACTGCTGCAGATACAGGAAGATTAGTACCAGGGACATCAGAATACCAAAATGCTTTTAATAATGTAATCGGTAAAACAGACCTTGAAGGAGGCGCACGATTTATAGACAAGTCTCTATTTAAACATGCAGATGCCAATTATAACTTTAGTCATTTGACACAGGATTTTGCAGATATTCAAGTAGGAGGTTCATTTAGAGAATATGAATTAAATTCTGCAGGAACAATCTTTACAGATTTTGAAAAACCTATTGTATATTCTGAATATGGAATATATACACAAATTCAGAAAAAATTTGCTGATGATAGGTTTAAAGTTACTGGATCTGTACGGTATGATAAATCTCAATTATTTGATGGTAACATCTCGCCAAGGGTTTCTCTTGGATATACATTGGGAGAAAGAAGAAACCATAATATTAGAGCTTCTTATCAAACAGGATTTAGAAACCCAACAGCACAAAACCTTTATATAGATTTAGATGTTGGACAAACAGTTAATGTAGGATCTGCACCAGATAACCTTGATCGAGAAGAGAGAACGTATAACCTTTCTTCTAATGGAAGATCGATAACAGGAAATAATACAGCAACTATTTCAGGAAGACAAGCTTATGATAATGCATATTCACTGGTTTCTGTTACTAATAGAACACCAACAGCCGCAAATAACGATGTCGTTGCCCCAGAAGAAATTGTAGCTGTAGAATTAGGATATAGAGGAAAAATTAATAAAATAACACTAGATGTAAGTGGGTACTATAATGAGTACACAAACTTCATATCTACAGAAAATGTATTAGTGCCTTTATATGGTAATGTAAATGATGTAACTGGTTTGTCAGCGCTTTCAAACAATGATGTTCGTCAATATCAGATATA
The DNA here is from genome assembly GCF_002924285.1 of Aquimarina sp. I32.4. Taxonomy (NCBI): domain Bacteria; kingdom Pseudomonadati; phylum Bacteroidota; class Flavobacteriia; order Flavobacteriales; family Flavobacteriaceae; genus Aquimarina; species Aquimarina sp. I32.4. Next base: position 5,244 of record NZ_PGUB01000135.1, read on the forward strand.
TACCAACTCTGGTGCGGCTATTAATTCTTATGGAGCTACAGTAGGAGTAGGAACAAAAATTCTAGGAGGATTTGATCTGGATATGAATTATACTTTTGCTCAATTAGATTTTGATGAAAGTGAAGATCCAAATTTCCGTCCAGGATTCAATACACCAGAACATAAAGCAAAAGTAGTATTTGGTCACAAAAAAATATTTAAAAATTTTGGATTTAATACAGCATTCCGTTGGAGTGATAGTTACCTATGGCAAGCTCCTTTTGGAGAAGGAGAGATACCATCATTTTCGGTAATTGATGCGCAACTTAGTTATAAGATCCCTGGATTAAAATCAACTATCAAATTAGGAGCAACCAATTTAGGAGGTAAAGAATACTTTACCGCAATTGGACCAGGAGCAATAGGCTCAGTATATTATGTAAACCTATTAATCAATAATTTATAGAAGATCAATTCACCATAAACAATAAGCAGTTGTTTGATGGAAGAATTAAGTTTAAATAAAAAATATATCAATATGAAAGTGATAAAAAAAATTATAATCATCAGCACACTTCTGGTTGCTATGTCTAGCTGTGATGATGATATTTCTGAAGTAATAACCTCTGGAAAAGATGGTGTCATTACTTCACAGGAAGATCCAGATCTTGATACTGCATACCTTACTTCTGAAATAACAGGAGAAGTAACATTAAATGCAGAAAACGAATGGAAATTGGCGGGGCCACTGATAGTAAAATCAGGAGCAACTCTTACTATAGAAGCTGGTACAACTATCAAAGCAGTACCAGGAGGAACCAATATTTTTATTTCTGTAGAACAAGGAGCACAAATATTTGTTCAAGGTACAGCAAAGAATCCAGTAGTAATGACATCTGCTGCTACGTCACCAAAAGCAGGTGATTGGGGAGGGCTAATTATTGCAGGAAATGCTCCAGTAAATACGGGGATACCTACAGAAGCAGAATTATTTAGATTAACGTATGGAGGAAACCAACCAGCAGATGATTCTGGAACTATCACCTATTTAAAAATTGAATATACAGGAGCTCGTATAAATGAAGAAACTGAATTCAACGGATTAAGTTTATATGCTGTAGGTAATGGTACTACGATCAATCACCTAGTGGTTGCAAACGGAGCAGATGATGGTATTGATTTGTTTGGAGGTACAGTGAACTTATCTAATATTCTGGTGGTTAATTCAGAAGATGATATGTTTGATTGGACTGATGGATGGACTGGAACAGCAAACAATCTGTATGGAGCTCGTCTTGAAGGTTTTGAAAAAGTAACAAGTGACTCTCATGGTATTGAAGGTGATAATCAGGAAGCAGTAAATAATGATACAGCTATGCCTAGATCAAATCCTACAATTACGGGGCTTACCATTGTAAATGCAGCCAACGTAAAAATGGAAGACCTTATCAATATAAGAAGAGGAAGTAGTGTTACTATTTCTAATGCATTACTTGTATTGACAGGAGGCGCAACTACAGGAAATGTAGTAGACCTTACTGATAGAAAGGGAAATGCGGATGTTTCTACCAGTATTATAGCAAATGTTTTGGGAGCTGATGGAAGTACAGTAAATAATCCAGATGAAGCAACAGTAACGCTTACAGAGGTTACAGAAGTAATAGGAGGGGCTGATGCAACTGTTTTTGAATGGACAGGGATAAGCTTGCCAATAATGTAAGATTAGTTTCGTTAACCAATAAAAGACTGCCTTAAAAAGGCAGTCTTTTTTATTTTAATTAGACTGATTTAGAAATAATATTATTCGGTTATTTCATTACGTAAATCCATAATCTCACTTAGTATTACCATTTCTTTTTTTATACCTTTTCTTATGACAAAAAATAGAATGATGGCAATTACTATATAAGATATGTCAATCAATAAGAGATTCCAGCGACTTATATATAAACTGAATTCTGGAGTAATCATATAAAATCCTATTGTATACAGCCCCACAATGATAGGAGCAACGATAGAGTGAATAACTTTCCTGAATTGATGAAAACGAATCGTATTTTCTGTAGCAGTCAATGTATTATGAATTGTATTCATTCGTTTTGCCTTGCCAATACTAATAATTTCAATACCAATTCTAACGATCAATCCACAGATCATTAACCCTGCACCAATTCTACTTAGGATTTCTTTTACAGGAGCTACATAGTAAAAGAAAAGAGAGATAACAATCAATGTGGCTAATAGAATTATAATCGTACCATAGTAAAAGAAATAATTAGCTTTCTCCTTTTTCTTTATTTTGTCATATAGAGTATTGATACCATTAGGCGATAGCTCTATATTGTTTTTGTTATTATTCCATTCATTCTGGAATTCTTTAAAATCATTATCCATTACCATTATTTTCTAAAATTTTTTTAAGACGTTTCTTTACTCTATGAATTTTCACTCGTACATTGGTTGGTTGTATACCAATAACTTCTGCAATTGTATCATAATCCTGATTATCTAGAACCATCATAATTAACAATCGGTCTAGTTCATTCAACTGTCCAATGGCAGTATATAATGTAGAAATAGCTCTTTTTTCAGGAGTTTTTTGTTCAGGAAAAGGGACTTGATTTTCTATTTCAGATATAGAGAATGTAGGTTCTTTTTTCTTCTTTTTTACATGTTGTAAACACGTATTCACTGTGATTCTATAAATCCAGGTTTTGTAAGAAGAAGCACCTCTAAATGTTTTTAAGTTTTTCCATACACTTATAAAAACTTCTTGCTGTAGATCCTTTGCAATATCATGATCCCCTCTAACAAAACCAAGGCACATTTGCATTACCATGGCATGATGTTGCTGGTATATTTCTTCAAAAAGAATATTCTGATTACTTTTCATCCGCCAAAAAAGTATTTAGGGTAGTATATAACCATTCTGGTTGATCAAACATTATAAAATGCTTACTATTCTCAGCTATTAAAATAGTTTTATTAGCTAAGGTAGCGTATTGACTTTCATAATTAGGTTTTACCGTTTTTGTATTAGGAAAAGAAGCTCCTAGAATTAACGTTTTTGCAGTTACCATAGGAAGTACAGGTCTTAAGTCTAGTTTTAATAAATCGGTATATCCATATACATAAGTAGTTCTGTCTGCCTCTAGTATCCAATTCATTAATGTTGATACTTTATCGGTAGAATTGGTCATATTGGAAGCCATCATACTAGCAACATTTTTAAATTGATCTGCATCCATCTGTAACATTTGAGTATTGTAAGGACTATCATAATAAAAATTTTCTGCAGGCACATTTGGCATCATTACCTCCCTCATACAAGGTAAGGCATTTACGATAACTAATTTAGAAATTTTTTCTGCAATATCAACCGCAAGATTACCTCCCATACTATGAGCAACGATGATAACATCGGTAAGTGTATGATGTTGTATATACGCTATAATTGCTTTTTTTATGGTAGCATACCAAGGCATTTTTATAGGAGCATGGCCATTAAACCCAGCATAAGAAAAGAGATGAGATTGTCTGTTTGTATTAAGGTTTTTGATCGTTTCTTTCCAGATAGTACCTGGAGTTGTAAATCCTGGTAAAAATAAAATTGGTTTTCCTGTACCTATAGTCTCAACGATGATCGGTTGAGGTGCGATAGTTTTGGATAGATGTGTACTGTTTTGGGTATTTGAAAAACCAAATGTATGTGCAAATAGAAAAATTAAAAATATTAATGCTTGAAGTAAAGTTTTCATACTGTTATTTTTTTATGTTCTATTCCTTTGATAAAAAAAACAGTATTTGTTACACCCTCTACCCATATTTTTTTTTCGATACATAAGTTTTATACCAAGTTAATTTGATATTAATACTTGATAATAATAAAAACTGACCGATTAGGTTTGTTGTAGTTTTTTGGTTTTTAGTTTCTTGTGTGGTTTTTGTGAAGATTTACTTGCTTAGAAAATCATGTTAGAAAGTTTTTTCCATAATTACATATTCGATCCCGCCTTTCTCAAACTTTTTATCTGTGGTTTTTAAGTTGAATCTCTCATAGAATTTTGATTTTTCTACTCGTGCATTACACCATAATTTTCTAATTCCTTCTTTTTTTATTAGATCTATTATATTTTTTAATAATATTGTTCCATACCCTAATCCCTGAAACTCAATTAATGTTGCGAATTTTCTAAATTGAGCTTCGTTATTCTCTAAAAATAGAGATAGTATAGATGTTATTTCTCCATTTACAAATAAACCAAAATGTCTTGCATCTTTATCATTTGGTAGAGCAACATACTCTATCGGCTTATTGGGCCACATAACTTTGTGTCTAATAGGTAAAGTTTCAGCAGTGGTAATTTGTTTAATTTCAGGAATTGTATCGTTCACTTATTTCTTTTTTTACACAGATTAATTATAGTATCTATCTTTATTACAGATCCATCTTTATTGGAGTTGCTACCTTTATTCGGACAGATATTTAAGACGGTTTATGTTTAAATAAATATCTTAGAAAAATGAAAAAACG
>NZ_PGUB01000136.1:0-9615 GCF_002924285.1 Aquimarina sp. I32.4
TTATATCAATGATAAATTTATTCTTGTTGAGATGTGAATAGGATTCCATACGTTACATTTTGTGAGATCAAATGTAAGGTCAGAACAAGGAGATAAACAAGAAGTGGTTAAGTCGATTCCGTGAAAACGCCCCCTTTTCCGTGAAAACGCCCTTGTTAATTATATAAAATTTAGGAATTAAGTATTTTTATATATTCTGATGGAGTTATTCCTACTTTTTTAAAAAAAGAATTAGAAAAAGCTTTTGGCGTATTAAACCCTATTTTTTTTGCAATAACAGCTATTTTGTATTTCGAATAAGTTGGATCATTATCCAGTTTTTTTAATACATAATCTATCCTAAGATCATTAATATACTGAGTAAATTTTTTTTGCTTATGGATATTGATTGTTTTTGATAGATATTTACTGTTGGTATTTAATTCAGACGCAAGATTAGAAATTGTAATATTTGGTTTCAGGTAATTTTGGTTTTGCTCAAAAACCTTAAGTTTATTTAAATTTTTCTCCAAAATGTTATTTGGGAAATTAGTAATAGTTATATTTTTTTCAGCTCCTAAAAATAGTTTTTCAATATCAGATACATCAATATGTGAATTACCTTCTTCAAATAATTCCATAAGAGATTGGTTTAGGTCATCTAAATCTGATTTATAAATTAGACCTTGTTTGAAAATCTTATTATATAGCTCCCCCTTTTTACGACTCATCTTTACCTGCAACTTTCTTCATTGTCACTTCCAACTGTTCATCGTATTCTCCTAATTTGAGTTTGATATCTTCTTTCAAATCAGGGTTAGCTTGAGATGCTTTGACAGCAAAATCCAAAACATAGGTTCTGCGACTTGTAGTTATAAAATGAATCAACTCTTTTATTTTAAGACTTAACACAAAAAGAATCTCTCTATCATAATAATATTTCACAAGATAAATAGAAGACCATGAACTCAAAATGGTTAAGGTTGCAATTAGTATATGATAAGCTGTAACTGGTAAGTCTTGAGGTAAGACAAACCAAATTGTCATGTAAAATGATATTAAAAAAGATATCGTGTATAAAATCATAACAGAACGGTATAGGTATATGTTTGTTTTGAGTTTATCTCTTGAGTAAAGGAAGAAGAATAAGATGATAAACGAAAAAAGAATGTATGGTAATCTAATACCAAAACCGATTAAAAAAACTCTCAATGTTCTAAAACCAAAAACTCTATGATTATTTACTATTTGTTTTAGCTGAAAATTTAACAAGTCTGTTCTCGCACTTCTATCAATATCTAATGATTCTCGTTGCTCTATATATTCCAGATAAGTAATTTTATTTACTTCTAACTTTCCCTTTAATTGACAAAGCTTATTATCTTCTAATAGATTAAAGTCATCTATTTTCTTTTCAAACAATTTTACTGCTTCTGGTTTTTTAGGAAAGTTAATATGTAGTAAAGGTGCAATAAAAATAATTATTGCACCTATTACGATAAAAATTGGGATAAATACCTTTTTATTGCTTGTCATCTTGATCTGGTTCTTCAATTTTATCAGAGGCTAATAATTCAATTTCTTTAATTAAACTTATAAAATATTAAATTTAAAAAAAGAAAGCATACAAAAAATAGTTTAAAAAAATCGGATTGCTTTTTAGAAGTCGTCATAATTTCTATTGTGTATTTAAAAGTTAATAAGTGTTTGATTTACAGATAAAAATAATTTTATAAATCTAAATAAAGAGCCTTGAATATCAATTAATTTTATTGAATTTTCTTCTGATTTTTACTTGATTTGGGGGATAAACCCCGTATTTATTGTAAAAAAAACCTTAAAAAAGTCAGATTTGATTAGAAGTCTATTAATTTTCCACCTAATTAATTGATTAAAAGTTTTTTACATTTATATTTTAACCTTATTATTGATGCGGTTTTACAGTATAAAATGTTATGGAAAACCATAATGTAAAACATCAGTTTTATTTTTTGAATTATATCTTTCTTTATAAGTATCAAAAAAACTTGCTAGAAAAGATCATCTAATAGCTAAAAAAGCAGTGACACTTTCTTGTGAGCATTATCCAAGAAATCATTAGGTTTTACTATCCCCAGCGGTAGTTTGAGGTTCCCCAGCGTACTTTTACCCTTCCCCAGCAGTGGTTTGGGGTGTCCCAGCGCACTTTTACCCCTCCCCAGCAGTGTATTGTGATGTCCCAGCGTAGTTTTACTCATCCCCAGCGGTAGTTTGTGGTGTTCCTAGTTGGGTAAAAGATAGTCCACGTAACTTATATAAAACTCTCAGCGCAGTTTTACCTTTTCCCAGTGGTAGTTTGTGGTGTCCCAGCGCGGTTTTACTCATCCCCAGCGGTAGTTTAGTGTGTCCCTAGTTGGGTAAAAGATAGTCCGCGTAACTTATATAAGACTCCCCGCGCAGTTTTACCTTTTCCCAGTGATAGTTTGTGGTGTCCCAGCGCAGTTTTACCCTTCCCCAGCGGGGGTTTGGGGTGTCCCTGTTGGGTAAAAGATAGTCCGCGCTACTATATAAGGCATCCCAGCTACTGGGGACTATATATTCTGTGCGGGGACTAGTGTTTGTATAGCGTTGCTATAAAAATGAGGGGGTGTTATCGGTTGTATCTGCTGATATATCCTTGGTATCGCTCTGGGTGTTTTCTGAATAGGTGTTTGCCTGTATCACGAATCTCGTCTATGGCTTCTTTGAGATGGGTGGAGGTACCAGTTTTTTAGATATAGATGTATTTGCATTATCTGCAAAAGGATAAAACACCTTTAAACCAAAAAGAACAAAAAACCGCCTAAAAATTACTTTTCAGACAGCCTCTTGTTTTCTTAAAACTTATAAAGTAACCACATACAATCCAAAAACGGCAACTATAAAGTAACAAGTGATTGTTAGGGCTCCTTGATAATCTTTGGCTACTCTTTGTCCAAAAAGTAACATTAATAAGGTGATACATCCTAAAAACATTGCTGTAATAGCATAAACTTTATGATTGGCCACAATGAGTTCATAGATACCAACAATACAACAAATAGCAGTAACTACTTCAATGACTAAAACAATTGCCAATAATAGTGGAATCATATTACGCATAAAAGTAGCAGAAAAATGCTCTTTTAGCCAACTGAGATTTCCTTTCCAATCGGTTAGTTTATCGATACCAGATTGTAAAAATGTGATAAGAAGAAATAGTAAAATTGTTATTGAAACGATATTACTTATAAAATGATCCATAGATGTTATTTGATTTATTGTATTAGTAAGATTTCTTATGGAGTAGGCGGGTAAGCTTTATAGAAAGATCAGTAAGAATGATTTTTGCATTACCGTTTCGTTCAATATGATAAGCAGCATCCTGAATTTCTTTACTGATATCTATAATATTTGCACCATGTATAAATGGTGCAAATTTTTCTAGCTTAAAACCGCTAGTATTTGGTTCTAAATAGACCAAATCTTTTGCTCCATAATTAAGTAGCATTGCTTGTCTGAAAAAGTCAAGGCAATATTTTAAAAATTTCTTTTGAGTTTCTCTTCCTGTTCCTGCAATAGATTCACTCCAAGCAATCAGATCATTTACAGCTGATTTATTTCCTTTAGCCTTAAAAGCAGTACGTACCCATTGTATAAACCAATCTTCAAATTGATTGTCACCTCCATCATTATGTAATAAATGCAACGCTTTGCTATAATCACCATTAGCTTGATGCGCTACTTTTAGTGCTTTGGTATCAGAAATGTCTTCTACTTTTAATAAAGCATCTTTGATTACCTGTTCTCCCAAAGGAGGAAAATGTAATACTTGACATCTGGATCGTATAGTTTGTATAAGTTGTTCTTCATCCTCAGTAATAAGAATGAATATAGTTTTTGAAGGAGGCTCTTCTATTAGCTTAAGAAGCTTATTAGAAGCAGCGATATTCATTTTATCCGCCATCCAAATTAGCATCACTTTATATCCACCCTCATAACTTTTTAGCGAAAGCTTTTTTACAATTTCTAATGCTTCATCAACTCCAATTTGCCCCTGTTTATTTTCTATACCTAGAGAAAGATACCAGTCAAAAATACTTCCGTAGGGACTTTTAGCTACAAAACTTCTCCATTCCTCAGCAAACTGATCAGATGTAGGATGCTTTTTTACTTTATCATTTGTAGCAACAGGATATACAAAATGTAAATCTGGATGAGCCAGATGATCAAATTTTAGATTACATGCATCATTACCTCCAGTGTTTTCTTGATTTTGATTTTGGCATAAAATATATTGCGCATAAGCAATAGCCATAGGTAGGGTTCCACTACCATTTGCACCTACAAAAAGTTGTGCATGAGGTATTCTTTGGCGGTTAGCACTCGTTGTTAAATAACTTTTGATATGTTTTAACCCTAAAATTTCTGAAAATAGCATAGGCAAATATAAAAAGAAGTTCGATCCATCAGGTGTATAATACTATTTCTTACCCGAATTTATTCAGTAAAATATTGATGTAGTAACATAAAAAACAATCATCGGCTGTGGTTATAATTGTTTTTTCTTTGTACAAATTCAAACAAGCAACTTCAATATGTTTTTTTTATTGAAAAAGGATTTTTTATAAAAATTTGATAAAAGTGATGATTTATAGCTTTTTTAGTATAATTTTTTCAATAGATTTTGATGTTTTTAACTAAATAGAATTATTTTCGTTTGCGAAAAACCAATTCTCGGAGATGAAGACAATAAATGATTTTAATTTTGAAAATAAAAAGGCATTAATTCGTGTAGATTTTAATGTACCCTTAAATGAAAACTTTGAAGTAACCGATGCTACTAGAATTCAGGCAGCAAAACCTACAATAATCAAAGTTCTAGAAGATGGGGGGAGTGCTGTTCTTATGTCTCACTTAGGTAGACCCCAAGGAGTACAAGACGAGTTTTCTCTTAAGCATATTACAGATGATATTTCTGATATACTTGGTGTACAGGTAAAATACGTAGCTGATTGTGTTGGTCAAGAAGCAGAAGATGCGGTAGCAGCATTAAGCCCAGGAGAAGTTTTATTGTTAGAAAACTTACGATTTCATACTAGTGAAACAAAAGGAGATGTGACTTTTGCAGAGCAACTATCAAAATTAGGAGACATCTATGTTAATGATGCTTTTGGGACAGCGCATAGAGCACATGCTTCAACAACTATTGTAGCACAGTTTTTTGCTGATAATAAATGTTTTGGTAGCCTACTAGCAAAAGAAATAGAAAGTATTGATAAAGTATTGAGTAGCGGAGAAAAACCAGTAACTGCTGTTTTAGGGGGATCAAAAGTATCTTCAAAAATTACTATTATCGAAAATATTCTTGATAAAGTAGATCATTTAATCATTGGTGGGGGTATGACATATACCTTTGTTAAAGCTCAGGGAGGACAAATAGGGGATTCTATTTGCGAAGATGATAAACAAGAATTGGCTTTAGAAATTCTAAAGAAAGCCAAAGAAAAGGGAGTACAAATTCATCTACCAGTAGATGTATTGGGTGCTGATGCATTTGATAATGATGCAAATACCAAAGTTGTAGCTGTAAATGCAATTCCTGAAGGTTGGCAAGGGCTTGATGCTGGACCAGAAACAATAAAAAACTTTCACGATGTGATTTTAAATTCAAAAACTATTTTATGGAATGGCCCTTTAGGGGTTTTTGAAATGGAGAATTTTGCAAAAGGAACAATAGCACTGGGTAGTTCTATTGTTGAAGCTACAGAAAAAGGAGCATTCTCTCTTGTAGGAGGAGGAGATTCTGTTGCAGCTGTAAAACAATTTGGATTTGGTTCAAAAGTGAGTTATGTGTCTACAGGAGGAGGAGCAATGTTAGAAAGTCTAGAAGGTAAAACACTGCCAGGAATAGCGGCAATAGAAAAATAACAACAATATTTGTAAGAAAATACGCTTTTTTTAAGTGAAAAACACAAAAAACTACCATTTTGGCTGGTTTTTTGTGTTTTTAACCTTTTGATTGTTTGTAGTTTAGAAAAAAAAGTGCGATTTTCGCTCATGTATTGTTGATAACATGTTAAAAACAATATCTTACAACCTTAAATTTTTCTTAACCAAAAAAAGCAAATGCATTTATAAGATGAATAACTATTGCACATTATTTTTTACTTTTTTATTAGTTTCAGTCTCTTTAATAGGTCAAGAAACATCATCTCAGAATACTGATAAAGGTTTACCAAAAGACAATTCAGATGTAGAAAAAGAGTCCGTTGAAGCAGTCAAGGATGGGGCAGAAATAAAAACGATAACAGTAGCGTCTACTAGCACAAAAGATAGTGTGAGATATGTAGCAACGGATCATCATAAAATGTCAGAATTAGATTCTTTATGGAAACAAGAATTGTATAACTCTAGTCTTTTTGATACAATTTATAAATCAGTAAGAGAACTAGAGTATGAACCAGTAGTATATAAAGAGCTTCCTACTGATACCTTGAAAGCAAGGTTGGCAAGATTAAATGCTCGTACTCCTTTTAATGTAGAATACAACCCTTCTCTAGAAAGTGTAATTAAACGATATCTCAAAAATAGACGTAAGCATTTGCAGAGATTAATGGCATTGAGTGAGTTTTATTTTCCATTGTTTGAACAAGAATTAGATAAGCAGAATATTCCATTAGAGATAAAATATCTTGCCATTGTTGAATCTGCATTAAAACCTAGAGCAAAATCAAGAGTTGGAGCAACAGGTTTATGGCAATTTATGTTTGGTACAGGTAAAATGTTTGGTCTTGAAGTAAGTTCGTATGTTGATGAACGTATGGATCCGATAATGGCTACCAAAGCAGCATGTAAATATTTGGCAAATTTATATAAGGTATTTGGTGATTGGGATTTGGCATTGGCTTCTTATAACTCAGGGCCAGGTAATGTGACCAAAGCTATTCGTCGTAGTGGTGGACGTACAAATTACTGGAACATCAGACACAATCTACCAAGAGAAACAGCGGGATACCTTCCTGCTTTTTTGGCTACAATGTATATTTTTGAATATGCAGAAGAACATGGTTTTAAACCAAAAAGACCTGAATTTGCTTATTTTGAAACAGATACTATTCGAGTAAAACAAATGATTAGTTTGGATCAGGTATCAGAATACATGAATATAGACATAGAAGAGTTACAATTTCTGAACCCTTCATATAAACTTGATATAATCCCATATATCAAAGATGAAGATTATGTATTGCGATTACCATTGGATAAGATAGGACCTTTTGTAGCCAATGAAAATCAAATTTATACACTGGCAAAAACAGAGTTGAATAAGCGAGAAAAACCATTACCTAAGTTTTTTGAAGCAAATGATAGAACCAGATATAGGGTTCGTAGCGGAGATTATTTAGGAAAAATTGCTAGAAAGTATGGAGTAAGGGTTAGCCAGATTAAAAGATGGAATGGTTTACGTAGTAATAACCTTAGAATTGGACAACGTCTTACCATTTATCCCAGAAAGCCAGTAGTAGATAAGCCTAGAAAATCTAATAAAGTAATATCTAGAGTGGTAAGTAATAGTTCTGCAATGTATACAGTTAAATCTGGAGATACGTTATGGAGTATTTCTCAAAAATTTAATGGAGTATCTGTAGAAAATCTTAAAAATTGGAACGATATTAGTGGTAGTGGTATAAAACCAGGTATGAGATTAAGACTTTCTAAATCATAACCACAAACATCTTTATCTTATGAAAAAGTTATTTCTTGCAATTATTTGTCTATTCTGTATCATGAGTTGTACAGAGGCAAAAAAAGAAAAAAAACAAGAGATCGAAGGATCAATGGCACATTCTACAGGAAGAATCAATGAACTTGCAGTAATTGTTGATAATGACTTGTGGAAAAATAAAGTAGGGGATACGATAAGAAAATATTTTGGAGCAGAGGTTCCAGGATTACCCCAAGAAGAACCTTTGTTTTCTATGAGGCAAATGCCCATACAGGCTTTTACAGGGTTGACAAAGAAAAGACGTATATTCCTTTTGATACGAAAGGAAGAAGGGAAAACAGCAAAATACACTTTGATCAATAATAAATTTGCCAACCCTCAAGTTGGTGCTGTTATATCAGGAGCTACAGATGAAGAAATATTTGATTTGATTCAGAAACATCATGAAACGATCATTTCAAAATATAAAAGCGTTGAAACCAGTGAGAAGCAATTACTACTCAAAAAATCTGTAGAAAGAATTCCTCAACTTAAAGAGAAACTAGGAGTTACAATGACAATACCCTCTGCTTACCGTATTGCAATTGAAGAAGATAATTTTTTCTGGATACGTAAAACCGTTGAACATGGTAGTATGAATCTTATGGTTTATGAATTACCACTAGGTACTGTAACCAAAGATTCTAATACAGTTGCAAGTATTGTAAAGATGAGAGATTCTATTGGAATGGCAAAAATCCCTACATCAGAAGTAGGTAATTTTATTACAGAAGAAGCATATGCTCCTTATCTTTATGAAACCAATCTAGATGGTAGATTTGCGTTTGAAACTAAAGGTACTTGGGAAATCAAGGATCGTTTTATGGCGGGACCATTTGTTAATTATGCTATAGAAGATAATGCCAATAACAGACTGCTCGTATTAGAAGGTTTTGTGTTTGCCCCTTCTGTAAACAAGAGAGATAATATGTTTGAGCTTGAAGCAATTATGAAAACAGTAAAGTTTGAGTGATGTTTTTTAATTATAGACTTCGTGTTTTAGTGCCTTTTTACCTAATTACTTCAATAGGGATAAGGGCGTAATCAAAATATTTTTTGTTTTGGGAATCAATATAACTCTTGACTTTTTCTTTAACTGAAGATACAAGGGAATCTTTTGAACTATCTAAACGTTTTTTGCAAAATATAGAAATACTATCTTTTCTATATTTATAGATAACAATACTTCTAGCCTCTTTTTGATTTGGTTTTATACCCATAGAATTGGTAAGAACAGATACAGTACTCGTGTCAAAATATTTTTTTATATACTTATATAACTCTTTTCCAAATTGATTTTGAGTATTTATAGTATTACGATAATTTTCATATAATTTAATCCCATTAATGTTACTACATATGCTTGGATAATTAGCCTTTTTCAAATCCAAACTGATTACAATATCACTTACATACCATTTTGAAGACTTTTCTGATAATGTTATGACTTTATCAGAACTCATTATTATCTCAAAATTCTTATTCAACTCTTTCTCATAATCATATTGAACCTTAATAAAAGCAACAAAATCATTAAAGTCTTCTTGATTCTGTATCGAATGAAAAGTAAGAGAAAAATCTGTAATCATAATATCTAAGTCTTTTTCAAGAACCTTTTCTTCTTTTATAGTAGTACCACAATTTTGTAAAAAAACTAAACTAAAAGTAACTACAAAAGCATATAAGAAGACTTTATTTTCCATACATAAATTCATTTAAAATTAAATAATGACTAATATTTTGCAATTCTAATCCTACTTTGTCATCTTAGGTTTGATTGTTCTTTTCTTGGTCTCTTAGTAGTTGTTTGATGTATCTTTGATGCTGTTCAAGAATTAGATTTATAGCTAATTGCGGAGTTTCTATTTTAG
>NZ_PGUB01000137.1:0-9586 GCF_002924285.1 Aquimarina sp. I32.4
AACATATCTTTTTAAGACCAAAAGCTACAGAGGGGTCAATATGACCAGAATGGGGGTCAGTATCCATAGAATATCCATTGTATGCACTCTTCTATTGGTAAAGGAAGAGTTTTTATAATATCATAGAATAGATAAGATACTAGATGAATAGATTATTCGTATTCGATATTGATGGAGTACTAGTAGATAATGTTTTTACTGGTCTTTCATTTTTTTTCGTTTAAAAATAACATATATGCTTAATATAAGACTAAATAAGGCAGCTCCATATAAAAAATACATTGCTCCTTGTCCTCCTAAGGCTTCATATAATAGATATAGGTAATTATTCATCATCACTTGTTCTCCATTTTCCATTTTAATAATATCTAGATGTAAAAAATAAGCACAAGCTAATAATGATATTGATGTAATAACTCCTCCAATTAGGGGCGAATATATACTCTTAGAGCTTTTTCCATGATACATGTTTTGCGAAATAAATTGTTGTTCTTTTCTTGTTTTTTTTGACATGATTATTCTTTATATTTATATATAGTTGATTGAAAGCCTAGGTAATCATTGCCATTTCTAGGAAATTCATCTATTTTTTCTTCAGTTTGTAAACTATTTTTTTTTGCATTGAAAATACTACCATTAAAATTGTGTTCAGAAAGGTCTACTGATGCTTTACTAGTTATATTTAGGTCTTTATAAAACTGCATAATTAAAGTGTCTTTTTTGATTTCCTTAATTCGAACCCATGTAAAACCCTGAGTGTTATATTTTTGTAATGAAGTTCTTTCCATGTAATGAATATTGAACATATTACCAACCTTTGGATTTTTTAAAATATTTTTTTTATTAGAATTTGATAAATAAGAGTCTACACTAAAATATAGTATAGAAATGGCTATAATTCCAATAACAATCATTAAGAATTTAAAAGGCCATTTATAGATTTTAGTTGGTTTTTCTATTGGTGCTTGTTTTTTTGCAGCGGTAAAAATAGCTTCAATATCATTTGTCCATTTGATTGCAGGGATATCAGTACTACAGCTTTCGCAATGTATCGCACCAGTTACTTTTTTTGAAACTTTATAAATGAATCCATTATTGGTGTGTAGTTGATATAGAATCATTATTAGATTACCACTTTTCTTACAATTGAGGCACTGTTGATTTTTAAGTGGTATTTCTTGAATTGGTTGATATGTATTAATAATTGTAATAAACATATTTTTTTGTTAAATAGATATTGATAAGATTAATTAAACGTAAAATTATTATAAATATGGTAATTGTAACCCCCTGTTATCCGTGAAATTTCAGTTTTGTAATAGTAACGTTAAAAGGGTTATAGAAGTGAGAATTCTTTTTTAGGATATAAGTTGCTATGTAAAAATTTAAGTCAGAAAAAGGGTTGTTTTAGTCAATTAGAATTCTGATATACTAGCGTTTATGGTTGAGAGAAGAATTTTGTAGACTAGAAATATTTTTCCCCCAGTTGAATGTCTTATAGGTTGTTTAATTTTTATCAGCTCTTAACTCATTCATCAAATCAGTATCGAATTTCTTTTTAAGTGCTGTGACTTCTTTTACATTATCGTTGGGAATGGTTATAGATAACACATAGTGTTTTATTTTCCACCCACTAACCGTTTTTTCTACAATACCACTTCCTCTGCATATACCCATTTGTGTATCTAGTAGTTCATCAAACCATGCAATGTTGTTATTGTCTTTTAAAAAAATATTTCTGTCAAGAGTAGAGAAGCTCCAAGCTTTTCCTTTGTCAAAATAGGGTTTTGAAAAAGCTTTAAATGCTGTAATATTCCAGTTTTCTGTAGGGTCTGTACCAATAAAGATTGCATCAGAAGTCATAAGCCCAAAATAAGTGTCAAAATCTGCATCTGCAGCAGCTTTGTGCCACTGTTCAAGCGTTGTTTTGATTTCAGTGTTTTGCTGTGCAAAACAAAAACTACAAGTAAATAGTAATATGATGAGTTTTTGCATGTGATTTATTTTTATTAATTGTCTTGAATATCGATTTCTCTCAATAATTCCTTTTCTATATTTTCGGGTATAGCAAGCGATAACTCATTCAATTGAATAATCAAACTATTGTATGCTTTGATTAATCTAGTGTTGGCTTCCATTACTTTTTTTGGATCTTGTTTTTTCTTTTCAGCAATTAATTTTAACAAGCCTGTTTCTGTAGATAATACACGTATACGAGAATTTATAGTGTTTGTATTTAAATCTTCAGAAAGATTTTCTTTGAAGGTGCTTACAAGTAAATCAATACTGTCAACATGTTTATTTACAAAAAAAGGATTAGCGTTACGTAATGTGGTTACAAAACTCCGTAGGTTTTGGAAATCATCAAAACTTTCCAAGCTTTTTTCTGCTTCTATAGAGAGTTTTAAAAGATCTAAATTAGCCTTTTCCTTAGAAAGACTATCTAGTTGAATAATGGGAGTTGTTTCTTGTGTTTTAACTTTTTTCTCGTCCTGACAACCAGAGAAAATTAATAGTATTCCTAAAAAAAGAAATATGCGCATCCTGTGTTTTATTAGTAAGAATTCAAAAATAAGGTATTTATGTCAAACCAATTTATAAAATTGTTGAGTATTGCTTATAGAGGATTTGTAAAATGTATTAAAGAGTTGTTATTTTATTTTTTGTAGTAGAGGGTTGAATGCTTTTGATGCTACAATAACTTTGTCTCCAATTTTCATTGTTTGTACCTCTGTTTCTTCTGCAACTACTTTTACAAAATTAGAGCCTATTAAGACGGTTACTATATAGATGATATCTTCTTTTTTGATTTCAACGATTTCTCCCGAGAACTGAAATTTACCACTTACCTGTTTGGTAGTGAATACATCAATTGGTTTACCTTGTTGGATTATTTTCCCATGTTTAATGTTTAATACAGTATCAGACATTTTTATAACCTCTGCAATATCATGACTTATGAGTAGTGTTGTTAGGTTAAACTGTTGGTGTACTTTGAGGATGTAATCTTGTAATTTTGCTCGCATTTTTATGTCTAATGCAGAAAGAGGTTCATCCAGCATAAGTATTTCAGGCTTTCTGACCAATGCTCTTGCCAATGCAATTCTTTGTTTTTGTCCACCTGAAAGTTTATTGGGTTTTTGATGTTGCAGGTCTTTGAGTTCGATAATCTGCATTAATTGAGATATGATTTCTCTATCTTGCCCTTTCTCTAGTGCATATAAGAGGTTTTCTTTTACAGTCATGTTAGGAAACAATGCGTAGTCCTGAAATACAAGCCCTATTTTTCTTTGTTGAGGAGTTAAGCAAATTCCTTTTTTTGTGTCAAACCAAGTTTTTTTGTTAATGATAATTTGTCCCTCATCTGGTTGAAGTAATCCAGCAATCATTCTAAGGATAGATGTCTTTCCTGCGCCAGAATTACCATATAATGTTGTCAAGGTACCTTGTTGTATATGGATATCAATATCAAGATGCATGACTCCGTTTGCAGCAGTTAGTTCTTTTTGTAAAGCAATTTGTATCATTTCCAGAATTTTTTCAAATATCCCCCGTTGATCAAATAGACTAATAATAGGATACTGAATGTGATTATAAATAGAATGAGAGAATACCAATTAGCAGCTACATAATTTAGAGCCTCTACCTCATCATAAATCGCGATAGATGCTACTTTTGTTTTTCCTGGGATATTTCCACCTATCATTAATACAACGCCAAATTCCCCTATAGTGTGGGCAAAAGCTAATACGATACCTGTGAGAATAGATGGTTTTATATTGGGTAGTAGTACGTTGAAAATGGTTGTTATTTTTGATTTTCCTAATACATAAGA
This sequence comes from Aquimarina sp. I32.4, assembly GCF_002924285.1. Taxonomy (NCBI): domain Bacteria; kingdom Pseudomonadati; phylum Bacteroidota; class Flavobacteriia; order Flavobacteriales; family Flavobacteriaceae; genus Aquimarina; species Aquimarina sp. I32.4. The sequence continues at coordinate 3,836 of NZ_PGUB01000137.1, forward strand.
TGCCTCAGTAAGTGTAGTGGGTAAATTTGCAAAACCAGCTTGTATAGGATGTACCATAAACGGAAGACTGTATATAATTGATGCAATGACGAGTCCTTTGAATGAGAAAATAAGACGTAATCCCAGATAATCATTTAACCATGCTCCAAGGGTAGTGCTTGGTCCAAAAACGACTAGCATATAAAACCCTAAAACCGTTGGCGGTAAGACAAGAGGCATACTTATTAAGGTTTCTAGTAGTGGTTTTATTCTTGATTTTGTGTGAGCTAGCCAATAAGATAATGGAATCGAAATAAGGATTAACAAAAATGTTGTTGTTAATGCTAGCTTGAATGTGAGTAATAAAGGTTGCCAATCAATCATTGTGATAACATTATTTCGGTGGTTTTAATCATCGAGGTAACTTTTTCTCCAGTCTTTAATTGTAATTGATCAGTAGCGTCAGAAGTTATAATTGCTGTTATTTTTCCTACAGCAGTGTCAATGATCAGTTTACTCAATAGTACTCCTTTTTCTATACTAATAATTTTTCCTGGAATTTTGTTTTGTATGCTTGTAAGGTGCGTGGTTCCTTTGCCAATAATAACTTCGGTTTCTTTAAATATTATTTTAATAGAGTTTCCTTTTTGTAGATAAGGTGCAGTATCTGGGGTTTCGATTAGTATTGTGCTAAAAAATACCGATGCTACTTGTATGGTAACTATTGATATACTATCAGTGGTTTTTATAGCTGTTATTTTTCCTTTGAGAACATTCATAAATTAATTGTCTTGTATTGAATATCCAGAATCTATTAGAATTTTCTGTGCATCAGGTGAAGATAAAAAATTATAAAACCTTTCAGCTTCTCGTTGTTTAGAATTAGCATGTTTTAGGATTACGACTCCTTGTGCAATAGAAGTATAATGAGTCTCATCTATTGGTGCCCATTTGCCTTTGTTATTCAATTCTTGAGATAAAACTACGGATTTTGAAGTAAAACCAACTTCTGCAGCTTTTGAAATGATGAATTGATTGGTTTGTGAAATGTTTTCGCCGTAGACCAATTTGTTTTTGATCTTATCATAAACTTTATAATGCTTTAAAGTCTCTATAGTTGCAATTCCATAAGGAGCGGTTTTCGGATTAGCTAGTGCAATATGATTTATTTTGGTGCTGGTAAGTATGTCTATAGAGGGAGGTATACTATCTATCATTGACCAGAGTACTAATTTTCCGTATCCGTATACTTTTGGTTTTTTGATTGTTTTACCTGACTTAAATAATTCTTTAGGATATTTCATGTCTGCAGAAAGAAATATGTCAAAAGGAGCTCCTTCTTTGATTTGTGCAGTTAATTTTCCAGAAGAGCTGATAATGAGATTGCATTCGATACCAGTTTGGTCTGTAAAAGTTTTAGATAGCTTTTTTATTACAAACTGCATATTTGCAGCTACAGCAATGTTTAGTTTTTGGTCATTTTTTTGTTGACATGAGGAGCTTATTATCAAAGATGCAAAAAAGAGGTATATAATTTTTTTCATTTTTGAAGAATTAATTTTTCAACTTTTAAAACACTAGTGGTATTTGCTAATTTATCAGAAATTAGGATTAATCAATACTTTCAAGAGAGTTAGTCTTTGTAAAGGGCTAAAATAACTTTGATTATTTATAATTCTTTCTTTTTAGGATGTTTTTTGCCCTTTAATTCCCGTTGCACAACCATAAAAATATTCTGTATATTCAATATTAAATTCTTTGGTTTTAAAAATTTGATAAATGTTTCGTGCATTAGTGAAATCTTGTGTGTAGACACCTAATATTTTATAGGTGTCAGGGCTCCTTAGAAACATTTTTCCTAAAATTTGGATGATATTTTTTAAGTAAAACATAAAAAATAATTTTAGAAGCCTGTTTTTTTGGAACAGAAATTTTTATTAACGAGACTTACCGCCTGGTTTTAGAATTCGATCGATTTCATTTGCCAATTTTTGAAGTTGATTATCGTTAAATGCCTTTAGGCCAAACCCAGAAACAATATAATCAGCAGTCTGACTTTTTATTGAATTATTAAAGACATCTTCTTCCAGTATTGTAATATTAAAAGAGGTGAATTTTTGTTTGTTTTTTCTTGCTCGTTTTGTCATTTTAAACGAAAAATCAAGGCTAATTAAGGATGATTTTTGATTGCTTTTTCTCAGAATGTGCTTCCAGCATTCTCCCATCCCTGTCATTAAATCAACAACAACTTTTCCTTTTTTCAATGTCAATCTCATCAACACATTGTTTTCTCCATCTTTCGCTAAAGCCAAATGACGTGATGTAGTTTACTTTTGAATATGAACTACTCATTTTATCGAATAGTTTTTTAACAAATTTAGACTCGTAAATCTCGTTCATTGATTGTTATAAATTAAATGGGTTCATGTCTTTTAAAATCGATCTTTTAACAGTTTCTGGATATCCATTCTGTAAAGTCAATATATCCTAAGGTGTTTTCGGGTATAGGGTGTTCTTCTAGTTGTTTTTTGAGGTTGGCAAATGCTTTTCTTTTTTCTGTTGACTCAGACTTTACTGTTTTAGATAAAAATGTCAATATAATTTTTTCGTAGGAATCTATGTTTTTTTGTTTTTTTAAGTGTTTTTTTATGGCGTCTATCAAGTATCTTAATGTGAAGCCATTGTTTGATTCATGATGAATTAATAGATTGAGCCAATATGTATAAGTTATTAAATCTTTTCGGTCTGCTTTTGTTTGATTGTTAAGAATGTCATTGATCCATTGTAGTCCTGTTGTGTAGTCTTTCTTTAAGAAGTAAATGTTTGCAAACTGAAATCGAAAAGAGAGCCAATAATTGTTAGGAATCAAGGATTTGTGTTGTTTGATAAAATCTTGAATTTCGGTAATGATTTCATGGGTAGTGTGCAATCCTTTTAGGTTTCTGTGGATTTCAAGTTCTATGTTGTAAAGCCTGAGTTTTTCTTTGATCAAAGCTGCAGAAACATTTTGTATATCAAATGCTTTTTGTTTTAGAAGTAGGATTCTTACGAAAGCTTCTTTGTACTGCTTTTTATAGGCTAAAAAAGCAAGTAAGTTATTGTTTACAGAAAAATACATTGCAAAATATTCTTTGAGTAACTCTGGGTTTTGCTCCCATTCTTTGATTAAGTTTTCTAGGGTTTGTTTTGCTTTGTCTGAGTGTTTAGAGAGTAATTGTTTTCTGTATTTATGTAGAGTTTTGAGGGTTTTGTTTTGTAGTGAAACGCTTTTTTTGTGAGATAAAGAGAATTGTGCGGGGTTGGTGTTTGCTAAAAGAAGATTTATGTATTCATTGGTAGCATCAAGAGTGTTTTTTTGTTTTAGGATAATGGTTTTTAATGACTCAAAATCCTGCGGATATTTTGCTTGGTGTATTTTTCTTTTCCAATCTTGAATATGAAATAATAATACGTTTTTCTGAAAATGTTTTGCCTTTTTTTCTGCTCTGTTTAATTCGCTTTGACAGATAGTGTACTGTCCTTTGTGAAACAAAATTTCTACATTACGAATGATATCCATAAGTTCTGCATTTTTGGATATTTTTGCATGGTAATTCCGTAAAGATTGTAGGATACGTTGTTTTAGGTAGTTTTTGATTGTGGTAAGTTGTGTGACAAATGCTTTGTCTTTGAAAAGGGCTTTTATTTCGGCTTCGTTATATGTTTTTTGGGCTTCTATGGCGTCAAAAAGAAGTAAATATTCTGCAGAATCATTTGTTTGCGAGTTTAGTTTAAAATATCTTTTTTCGCTTTTAGATAATGATTTTATGAGGTAAAATAATTCTTCATTTTTCTTCATGTTAGAAGCCTATGTTTTTTCAAAAATAGCTTTTTTTTGTTATATAGTATAATTTATATTTGAAGTATTAGAAATCAATAAATTATATTATTATGTCAAATGCAATTAGCTGGTTTGAGATACCCAGTACCAATTTTGAAAGAGCAATACAGTTTTACAGCGAGCTTTTGAATGTGAAATTACAACCAATGGAAATGGATTTTAAAATGGCATTTTTTCCTTATAAAGAAGGAGGGGTGGGAGGTTGTGTAACTCATGGAAATGGCAATAAACCATCTCAAGAGGGTACATTTGCATATCTTAATGGGGGTGATGATTTATCAGTACCTTTGGCACGTGTGGAAAAAGCAGGAGGTAAAGTGCTGATGCCTAAAACATCACTTGGAGAAAATGGGTATATGGCTATGTTTCTGGATACAGAGGGTAATAGAGTGGCTTTTCATTCTATGAAGTAGTTTTTATAAGAATAGTGGTTTAAACTTTTTTGATGATAGCAGAAATTGAGTAGAAAAAGTTTAAACCATTTAGATTATAGAATGTCAATTTTATAGGTGGTTGTATGCGGTGTTTTACAGAAGATTTTTTGAGTTTTTTAAGGATTTGAAGGCTAATAATAAGGATTGGTTTCATGAGAATAAAAAAAGATATGAGACCAGTGAATGAATATTTATTAAAAATAATTCAATAATTATGGCGTATAGTGAATTTATAGCAGATAGAATTCGAAGGATTTTGCAAGAGCAAAAAGTGCATTTTTATGAAAAAAAGATGATGGGAGGACTTTGTTTTATGGTAGATGATAAGATGTGTTGTGGAATTCATTATAGTAAGAAAAGAGGGATGGATTTGTTAATGGCTAGAATAGGAAAGGAAGCTGGTAAAGTTGCGATGACCAAAGAAGGCTGTGAGTCTATGGATTTTACGGGAAGACCTATGAAAAATTTTGTTTTTGTAACGCCTGAGGGATTTGATCTTGATGATGATCTTGAATATTGGATTCAATTATGTTTAAATTTTAACCCGATAGCAAAACGAAGTAAGTAAAGGTCTGATTTGTGATCTATATATGGGATTTTTGAAAATATTTTTTGAACCACTCAGTAGTTATTGTGACTTTTGTTTTTTTTGGTATAAAGCGTCAAAAAAATGATATCTTTTTCTGTGCTATTGTAGGAGGTGATGAGAGTAGTTTTTTAGAGATCTACCTTCATCCTTTATAGTAGGATGTTTTGTGCAACTAACCTTGTTTGTGTAGGTGAAGCTCTTGTCGAGCATAGTTTGAATGTTGTGTGGGGTGTTTTATTTGTCAAACCAGTTATGATCATTACATATATCTAAGGCCTTATTGATTATTTCTGCGTATTTTTTAAGAGGTTTGTTGAATAGCCCAACGAATAATACATCCTTGCTAGGAAAATAGAAATAGAACGAATGAAATCCGCCTACCTCGCCAGTGTGGTAAATCATGTTTAGTTTATATCTAGATTTTGTATTAGGTGTTATAAACCAGCTGTAGCCAATTTTGGGATCTATGGTGTCTTTCCAGTTTTTGGGTTTAAAAATACTTCTGGAGTCTTTCAGTGATTTTTTACTTAAGAATTTACCTTCTTTTATTGAGTGCTCATAATTTGCTAAATCCATTACAGAGCTCCATATTCCACTATTTCCAGAAGCGGCAAAGGTTGGGACTTCTCCATAATCATTTTCAATATAATGGCCATCTATGAGCTTGTACGCATGTGCAACGTTATTCTGTGGGTAGGTGCCATCTGTGATTTTGCTGTCGCTCATGTTAGAAGGGATTAAAATATTTTGAACAATAAATTTTTGCCATTTTTCTTTGGTTACCTGTTCGATTGGATATTCTATGGATACTGACCCCCATTCTGGTCATATTGACCCCTCTGTAGCTTTTGGTCTTAAAAAGATATGTT
>NZ_PGUB01000138.1:0-9397 GCF_002924285.1 Aquimarina sp. I32.4
ATCATGAATGATCCTTATGACCCTTTGGGTCTAATCTGAAAATCAAAGCCTCCGTTTTTAACGGAGGTTTTTTACTTCTTCTTCTCACAACCTAAAAATAAGGGTTTTTAAAACAAAATATAAACTAATTTATGCTCTTATTAATAAATGCTTCGAAGCTTGCTTCTAAATTAAAGGTTCGTATCAAACGAATACTTCGTGAGCTTTTCCTGAGGTACTCTATTTTCGTAGGTTTTTTATTCTTTGTAATAGGGTAGGGTGTGAGTAATGAATAAATACCATAGCGGGATGGGGTGTTAGGTTACTCAGGTTATTTTTAGAAAGTTTTTTTAAACTACTGATTAGTGCTTCACTATTATAGGTGTCTTTTGCATAATCGTCTGCTTGATATTCAAAGACTCTGGATACCATATTCATTATTAATCCAGTAATTTCTGAAATAGGACTGTATAATATGCCAAATGCGATAAGTCCTATATGAAATGATGGTGTTTGTACTCCTAATGCTTCTGATAGTGTTGCATTTGTAATAAATAGTGAGAGCAACCATAGTGTTAAACCAGTAAGTAAAATCGATAAAAGCAGATTAACAATTACGTGTTTCTTTTTATAGTGACCTACTTCATGGGCTAATACGGCAACAATTTCTTCATTAGTAAGATCTTTTATCAAGGTATCATAAAGTGTAATTCGTTTTTCACTACCAAAACCAGAAAAGTATGCATTTGCTTTGGTGCTTCTTTTGGAGCCATCGATGACAAAAATATCTTTTAGTTGAAAACCAACTTTCTTGGAGTACGCTTTGATAGTATCTCTAAGTTCTCCTGATTCTAATGGTGTTTGTTTATTGAAAATTGGGACAATAAGTTTTGCATAAAACATATTCATTGCCATAGTAAATATTGATACTAATACCCATGCATATATCCAAAAAGAGTCTCCTGTGAGTTGGTAGAACCATATGATTACTGCTAAAAGCCCTCCGCCTACAATGACCATCATAATCAGACTTTTTATTTTATCTACAAAAAATGTCTTGACTGTGGTTTTATTAAAACCAAATTTTTCTTCAATCACAAAAACTTGATAGTAAGTAGCAGGGGTAGAAAGAATATCACTACCAACCATTATTATTCCAAAAAAAATAAGCCCAATAATAATCGGGTTATCAGAGAAACTTCTGGCTATAGAATCTACCAAAGCGAAACCTTCTATAAAGAAAAATAAAATCATAATGATAAGAGAGAAGGTAGAAGAGATTAGTTTGAATTTATAATTCGTTTTTTTATATGCTATGGATTTTTGATACTCTTCTTCGGGATAAACATCTGTAAGTTCATTTGGAATTTTTTTACTGTAATGTCTGGCGTTTAAGAAGTCTAATAAAGAATCTATTAGAAATACAATAACGATGATTGCTATCAATAAAAAAAACAGAGAATTTGGGGTCATGGATTTAGAGCAATTAGTAATTTATTTTTTTGACATATGTAGGAACTGGTAAGGTAGTGATTTTTAATTGATTTTATGCGTTAAAACTATCTCTTTGTTCTCTACTAGAACCCTCGTTGTCGCTTTGCTTCAAATATAAGAATACCTGCGGCGACAGAAACATTCATTGAGTCTATAACGCCACTCATTGGTATTTTAATATTCTGAGAGGTGTTTTTTATAAAAAGATCACTTAACCCAGTAGCTTCTGTGCCTACTATAATAGCTGTAGGTTTGGTGTAATCTTGAGTGTGATAATCTACCGATGCTTGTAGTGCAGCGCCATAAATATCAATTTGTTTATGTTGTAAAAACGTTATAATATCTTGTGAAGATCCAGTTGCAATAGTATTAGTAAATATACAGCCTACACTAGACCGTATAATATTAGGGTTATATAGATCTGTTTTTGGATTTGCGATAAAGACAGCATCTAGTTGTGCAGCATCAGCAGTACGTAACAATGCTCCTATGTTTCCTGGTTTTTCTGGAGCTTCAGCAATAAGGATTAAAGGGTTTTTAGTAGCTAAGAAAAACTTATTTATATCCATATCTTTAGAGATTGCTATGGCTAAAACTCCTTCGGTAGTTACTCGATATGCTAACTTTTGATATATTTCTAAGGAAATTTCAAAGAGATCAATTTGATTTTTTGATATGCTTAATAATACAGAAGCTTCTTCATGACTACATATAGAATTGCAGTAATATAGTTGTGTTATTGTATAGCCTCCTTGTAGGGCTAAAGTAATCTCACGTTTTCCTTCTATAATAAAACGTTTTTCTCTTTTGCGAACTCGTGATTTTTCTTTGAGTTGGTAAAGAAATTTTATTTTATCATTTTGATGACTCTGAATCTGATTTTGCATACTAGCAAAGATACTAATAGAGAGGAAAAGATATTTTCTTTTTTGAGGTATTTAAGAAGAGAAATCTTTGATGTGTTGCTTAACTTCTATAATAATTTGAGAGTAGGTGTTATCTAGTTTATTGAAATGTTCTGAAAGCGTAACGATTTCTGATGTGTCTTTTGATAGATATTCGATTTTTTCTAAAAGCTCTGTTTCATTGTGTAATCCAATAGTTCTATAACTAGATTTAAGCTTATGCGCAATTCCTTTTATAATATTTAATTCTTGATTGATCACTGCTTGTTTTAATTTTTGATAGTCTTGTGGTGTTTCATCAATAAAAATTTGAAGCACTTCTTGAATGATTTGAGGATCATTGTCAAAAGTTTTTTTCAAGAAAGATAAATCACAGAATATGTTGGTGCTGAAAGTTTCTATTTTTGGTATTGATAATTGTTTTTTTACTTTCAGGCTCAAGAGTATTTCTTTTAGAGCTTTCTCGCTTAGAGGTTTGGTAAGGTAAAAATCCATTCCAGAGGCTGTGGCTCTTTTTTTTGACTCAGGGAATACATCTGCAGAGCATGCTATAATAGGAGTTTGACTTGTTTTTATGTCATCAGATTTTCTTATATGTTTTGCTGTCTCGGGGCCATCCATAACAGGCATATGCATATCCATAAGGATCAGATCATATTCTGAATGTTTAATTTTTTCTAATGCTATTTTACCATTATCGGCAATATCTATGATCATGTTCCAATTAGAAAATAATTGCTTAATAAAGAACTGATTCATTTTATTATCTTCTACAACAAGTACTTTCATTCCTGACAGATTATTATGATTTTGGGTAGAGGAGAGGCTTTGTGTATCTATTTCTGTAGATCTGAAATTGCTTTTTGCATATAAGACAGAAAAATCAAAGGTAGATCCACTACCTGTTTTACTTTTTGCATTAAGTACTCCTCCTTGCAATTCTATAAGTTGTTTTGAAATTGAAAGTCCAAGTCCTGTTCCTTCAATTTTATTTTTTCCTGGTTTGTGTATTTGATAAAAACTTTCGAATATATTTTTGAGTTTATCTTCTGCTATGCCTACTCCAGTATCTTTTACAGAAAAATTAATAGAGATATATTTGCCATTTATTTCTTTTGCCTTTATGGTAATACTAATTTCCCCAGTCTGAGTGAATTTTATAGCATTACCCAATAGGTTAATTAATATTTGATTGAGGCGTAGTTGATCTCCAACAATAAATTTGGGTACAGAAGAAAGAATATTTGTAGTGTACTTTAATCCTTTCTCATCTGCTTTTATTTTGAACCCTCTTGATATATTGTTAATTAAATCATGTAGATTAAAATCTGTTTTATGTAAGGTAAGCTTTCCTGCTTCTATTTTAGAAAAGTCAAGGATATCATTGATCAAAATTAAAAGGTTCTCAGCAGAAAATTGAATTCCATCAAGATTTTTTTTGTCAACTTTTGGATTACTAAAATTACCTTTTTGTAAAATACCTGTAAGCCCAAGAATAACATTAAGAGGAGTTCTGATTTCATGACTCATATTTGATAGAAAAACAGATTTTGCTTTTGCAGATTTTTCGGCCAATACTTTGGCTTCTCTAATTTCATTATCTATAACTTTTCTATCGGTTATATCTCTAAAAAAACCATTAAACAGATAGTCATCCTTGGTTTCTATAGTAATGATAGTGAGTTCTATGTATATAACCTCGCCATTTTTTTTGTTTACAGAGGTTTCTACTCTTTTATTGATTAGTTCATCATTCCCATTTTTTATATAATTAGTAAGACTTCTTTTGAGTTCTTGTCTCAATTTATAAGGTACTAGGGAATAAATGCTATGACCAATTGTTTCTTTTCTTTCTAATTCTAGTATGTTCTCTGCCTGTTTATTCCAGTTTAATACAATACCTTTACTATTAACAAGAATAACACCGTCCATAGCAGTTTCTAGCATGGTTGTTTTCAAGTGTTCACTGTATTTTAATTCTTCTTCTACTTTTTTTCTTTCAATAATTTCTTTTGTAAGTCTTTCGTTTATTTCTTCTAGGCTATATAGTTGTTTTTGCAACATTTTATGCATTTGTTGCTTGCTAGGGAAATTGATTAAGTCTTTAGCAAGAATTTCTTCAGGGATTACATTTAATATAGCCGTAAATGAATCTAATAAATGATATGATTGAAAATGTTTTTTGTAAATTATGAGATAGATGTTAGTGATCGCATTTATACCTATACTATTTTTTATTTTTAGAAAAATTTGATTAGAAAAATCCAAAAGCTTTTTCCTCTCCTTTATAACATCTATTGTTGTAAAGTTGTAAGGTGTGTCTAGATAGCTTTTTATTTTTATGATAATAGGGTCATTATGGTGGCCTATTAACTCGGATGATTTTTTGAGTACTTTAGATAAAAAAACTTTACAGAGGATTAATTCTTGTTCTTTTATAGGATCAAATATTAATTTGAAAGATTTGTATTGTAATAATGAACTATACTTTTCTGTAACTTGATTTCTTAAGAAAAAAATATCAGATTGTTTAACTGTATTTTTTTCAGTGATATGTTCTTCTAAACATAAATATAATTCAGGTAGTGATTTGACTTTTTTTGAATATGATAATGTTTTAAAAGCTTTAATTTTAGCTTTTATAGCAGGAATATTATTTGGAGAATCCACTTCTTTCCATAGAAAGTCTATTAGATCAATTATTTGCTGTTCATCTGAATTCTCAGCGAAAGATTGTTTTTTGAGGGGTTTTATTTTTTTTAGCCAATTAAGGATCATTCAGGGGTGTGTTTTGAAGGTCTTTCTTTATACTACAAAAGCCTAATTTTAATAAAACCCCAAGTGTAAAATAGTATGATGAAATTTGCGTGATATTTCAATAATAAACCAAATAAACAGTGATTTGCTTATCATGTAATCTAGTTTTTTTAAATGTAATGAAAAAATACTAATAACAGTGATTTTTTGACGATAAAACGTTGTTTTTTATCGATAAAATACACGAAAAATAGGTTTTTCGTATAAAAAATCCCACTTTCGAGTGGGATTTTTTTATAAGTGAGATATATTATTTTTAATAAAAGAGTTATTTTACTTTATCTACAATAGCTTTAAAAGCTTCTGGGCTATTCATTGCTAAATCGGCAAGAACCTTACGATTCAATTCGATATTATTAGCTTTTATTTTTCCCATAAATTGAGAATAAGACATGCCATGTAAACGGGCACCTGCATTAATACGGGTAATCCATAAAGCACGGAAAGTTCTCTTTTTATTTCTACGGTCTCTATACGAATATTGCATCGCTTTATCTACCGCATTTTTTGCTACTGTCCAAACGTTTTTACGACGTCCGAAATAACCTTTTGCTTGCTTAAGAACCTTTTTTCTTCTGGCTCTTTTCGCAACGGAATTTACTGATCTTGGCATAATTTTAAATTTTTAGTAGTAGGCGGTCGATAATCAACTCTTTGTGTTTTCTACAAGAGACTTACCTATGTAAATATACTTTGCTGAAAAAGCCTAACTCCTGGGTTTGTATTAATGTAACCTGATTAAAAAAATTACTTTAAACGTAATTGTTCTTTAATACTATTTTCATCGCTTTTATGCACTAATGTTGAGTGCGTTAAAGCAAGCTTTCGCTTTTTAGATTTTTTTGTCAAAATATGACTCTTAAAAGCGTGCTTTCTTTTTATTTTACCAGTACCAGTAAGCTTAAAACGCTTTTTAGCACTAGATTTCGTTTTCATTTTAGGCATTGTATCCTTGTTTTTATAATCTCACTTATTATCGTACATCATTCCTTTTACTAAGGACGAATTGTTTTATTTCTTTGGAGCGATAAACATAATCATTCGTTTACCTTCTAATTTAGGCATTTGCTCTACTTTACCGTACTCCTCTAATTCTTGAGCCAGTCTAAGTAATAAGATTTGTCCTTTGTCTTTGTAAATAATAGAACGCCCTTTAAAGAATACATAAGCTTTCAATTTAGCACCTTCTGATAAGAATTTAACAGCATGCTTTTTCTTGAATTCGTAGTCATGTTCATCGGTATTAGGACCAAACCTAATCTCTTTGATGATAACCTTTGTAGCTTTCGATTTTAAAGCTTTGTCTCTTTTCTTCTGTTCATAAAGGAATTTTTTATAATCCATTATTTTACAAACAGGGGGAACTGCTTTAGGTGAAATCTCAACAAGATCAAGTTCTTGCTCTTCTGCGAGTTGTTGTGCCTTTTTTATTGGGTAAACACCAACTTCTACATTGTCACCTACAAGACGAACTTCATCAACACGGATTTTGTGATTGATTCTGTGTGCATCTTCTTTGATTACTCTTAACGGTTTTTGAGACCTTCTTCTTCTTATTGCTATGACTTAATAATTTAAATTAAACTTATTTTTTTTATTATCCGTTAAACGGCTTAAGGGTTTTATTAATCTCTTCTTTTACAAAATTAGAAAATTTTTCGATAGATATAAATCCTAAATCTTCTCCTCCGTGTTTTCTAACAGAAATTGTATTATTATTTTCTTCTTGTTCCCCTACAATTATAATATAAGGAAATTTATTCATTTCTGCCTCACGAATTTTTTTACCAATAGTTTCATTTCTATGATCAGCAAGGGCGCGAATTTCGGCATTTTCTAACAAATTTAAAACTTTTTCCGAGTATTTTTCATATTTCTCACTGATAGAGAGTATAATAGCTTGCTCTGGCATAAGCCATAACGGGAAGTTACCGCCTGTGTGTTCTAATAAAATAGCGATAAATCGTTCTAAACTTCCAAAAGGAGCTCGGTGAATCATAATTGGTCTATGAAGTTCATTGTCGCTACCTTTGTATGTAAGGTCAAAACGTTCGGGTAAGTTATAATCTACCTGAATTGTTCCTAGCTGCCAGCTTCTTCCTAGAGCATCTTTTACCATAAAATCTAGTTTAGGACCATAGAAAGCAGCCTCTCCAGTTTCTATTACATAATCTAGACCTTTATCTTTTGCTGCATTTATAATAGCATTCTCCGCTTTTTCCCAGTTAGAAACATCTCCAATATATTTATCAGGGTTATTTAAATCTCTTAGAGATACCTGCGCTGTAAAGTTTTCAAAACCTAAAGATCTAAAAACATATAAAACAAGATCTATTACTTTTTTAAACTCCTCATCTAGTTGGTCGGGAGCACAAAAAATATGTGCATCATCTTGAGTAAAGCCTCGTACACGAGTAAGTCCATGAAGTTCTCCGCTTTGTTCATATCTGTAAACGGTACCAAATTCTGCATAACGTATTGGTAAATCTCTGTATGACCATGGAGAGCTATTGTATATCTCACAATGGTGAGGGCAATTCATTGGTTTTAATAAAAACTCTTCTCCTTCTGCAGGAGTGTTAATTGGTTGAAAACTATCCTCTCCATATTTTGCATAGTGACCAGAAGTCTCATATAATTCTTTTTGACCTATATGTGGGGTAACTACCATTTCGTAACCAGCTTTTTTTTGTGCTTTTTTTAGAAATTGCTCTAAACGATCACGCAACGCAGCTCCTTTAGGAAGCCAAAGAGGTAAGCCTTGACCTACTCGTTGAGAAAAAGTAAAAAGACCAAGCTCTTTACCTAATTTACGATGATCTCTTTTTTTAGCCTCTTCTAGTAGTTCTAAGTATTCTTTTAATTCTTTCTGTTTAGGAAAAGAGGTTCCATATACACGAGTAAGTTGTTTGTTTTTCTCATCACCACGCCAATATGCTCCAGCAACACTCATGATTTTTACAGCCTTGATTAATCCTGTGTTTGGAATATGACCTCCGCGACATAAATCTGTAAAAGTATCATGATCACAAAATGTAATGGTACCATCTTCAAGATTCTCTATTAATTCAACCTTATATTCGTTACCTTCATTTTTATATTTGTCTAAAGCTTCTGCCTTAGAAACAGCTCTCATTTTAAACTCATGTTTACCTCGTGCGATTTCAATCATTTTATTTTCAATCGTCTTGAAATCTTTTTCAGAGATAGTTTGATCCCCTAAATCTACATCATAATAAAAGCCATTATCAATAGCAGGACCAATAGATAGTTTTACACCTGGATATAATTCTTCTAATGCTTGAGCAAGAACATGAGATGTAGAATGTCTGAAAGCCGCTTTGCCTTCATCATCTCTCCATGTAAATAAAACAAGATTACCATCCGTGGTTAATTCGGTGGTGGTTTCGATAGTGGTCTCGTTGAATTTTGCAGAAATAACATTTCTAGCAAAACCTTCGCTAATATCTTTTGCTACATCGATAGCTGTAACATTGCTATTGTATTCTCTAACCGAACCATCTGGTAATGTAATCTTGATCATCTTTTTCTAATTAAAAGCGCAAAGATAATACGATAATAAAATCCATACAATATATAAGGCACATTTAATTGATTAATTATGTAGTTATATATATAGGACAAGACTTGGCGTTTTAAAAACATGTATTTATTTGTGTGTTTTCTTTTATCTGTAGTCGTTGTTAGTATGAAAAGAGGAGGAGGTTTTGTTTTTGTTTGAGGTATAACTATTTTATTATCATTGAGTTGTTAATTTATTATAAATAAACTACAAATTTTATGTTATTATTTAGATAAAAGGTTGTAGGTTTGCACCCGCAAAACGGGGTATTGTTTTGCAAGTTCATTGAGATATATTTTGATTTAAAAGAGGGTTAAAAAACTTTTAAAATTACTAAAAAAAAGTCTTGTTAGAATAAAAAAAGGTTGTAGGTTTGCAACCGCAAAACGGAGCAGTGTTTTGGTTAGTTCATTGAGATAGATTTTGATTTAGGTTTAAGAAAAAATAATTAAAAATAAATCAAAAAAAGCTTTGCGGGATAATAAAAGGTTGTATATTTGCAGCCGCTTAGAGAAACAAGTAAAGTTCATTAAAAAATTATGCAGGAGTAGAACACGTATTATAAGTGTTTATAAGGTTCGATTCCTTATTGATTAACAAAGAGCTAGTGGCGAAGAAG